>JAMPDR010000079.1 GCA_023665555.1 Ruminococcus sp. | reverse complement strand
CAGGACATCGATACAGACTTACCGTTATATGTAATGTAAAGTTTTAGATGAAACAAGGTAGTAGGGGTGCGGGTGTCTGGTGGACACCTTTGGGCATCGCCCAAAAGCACTGACCGAGGCGGCAGCCGAGAAACGACCCTATGTGGTCGGCCTGAACCTTACCGCTTGCACTATTTTCAAATAAATAATGATTAAAACAATCTACCAATAAGACTACAAGTAAAGACAGCCGACAAAGCCCCAACTGTTTTGAATCTCTATGGTTATGGTGAACAGACTTACCATAGCCGAATGTATTTCGTCATTATTGTACGGCGTCCAAAGGACATGGGTGTTAGTACAAACTTATCTATAGCAAATTACGGCGAAAAATCGGAACGATTTTTCGCCGTTTTTTGCGTACGTCAGGGTTTCTTTTTGGTTACTTTTTCTGAACGCAGAAAAAGTAACTGCCCGTCCGGCAAAAGGACAGTGCGATGCACAGGTAATAAGTAAGAAGTAATAGTGAAGAAGTGCGGTCGCGAATGAGATTGTTGCAATATGGAGTTTTCATCCGCGGAGAAAAGTAACGATTTAAGACAGTATTAAAATAAAAATCTATAAATTAACAGTTACAGCATTTCGCGGATATTATTTAAAATATGCCTCTGATTTTCCCGCGATCATACCTCTTCACTATTACATATTACTTATTACTTCAAATTCGAGGACAAGCTGAAAGTCAGAACAAATTAATTCTGCGGACGAAGTCTGACGATATACACAATTTTTAAACGCATAATATTATAGATGATTTAGAATAATCTCTTGTAAATTACGCTAAGTTATGATAATATTTAACCATCTCAAAAAGAGAAAAGGGGAGAAACAGAATGAATTTTACAGAAGCGGAACGCAAAAAAATCAAAGCACTGGAGAAACAATATAATCTTGGGGAGGCGGGACTTTATTTTGTTTTGTATAAGCCGTTCAAGGGTATGCAAGAGCAAAAAGATATACAATATTTAAACGGTAAACGCACACAGCTTGATATTATCAGAAAAAAGAATATCAGCGAAAAACGACCGCTGTTTATCTATATTCACGGCGGCGGATGGATTTCGGGTTGGCGCAAGGCTCGCAGATATTATTGCAGGCATTGGGCAGAACAGGGATTCGTTTGTGCAAATATCGGATATGACTATGCACTTGGTGCTGAGTTTCCTCAGCATATAAGGCAGCTTTTCAAAGGCATTGAATATGTACTTGATCGTGCAGATGAATATGGTATAGACAGCAAAAAAGTTGTTATCGCAGGTGAATCTTCGGGTGCACATTTGGCAGCATTGACTGCTGCTGTTGCATCGCATAAAAATTTATATGATGCACTCGGAATTGATTTCAAATATAAAGATAGCTTTAATATCAGTTCGTGTGTTTTGATGAGCGGAATATTTGATCCTGTGCGCTCAATCGGAACAGGATTTAAGGATATGGATTGGTTTGTCAGATCGTTGTGCGGCATGAATGAAAAAGACATAGATGAGGAACTGAAAAACAATATTTCGCCGTCACACTTTGCCGATGAAAAGTTTCCGCCGTCATATATAATCGGTTCAGATAAAGACTTACTTTTGGCTGAATCAAAGGCACTTCACGCTGAACTTGATGGGGCAGGAGTGAAAAATGAACTGTTTGTTTGCACGGGTATCAACGGTGTTCACGCAGGAGCGCTTGCATGTCACGTTGGTTCAGGCAGGACTGCTGTCAAAAACGCAAAACAGTTTGTGCTGGACGCAATGAAAGCTGCTGAAGATGTGACAATAAAATAAAAACAACTCCACTCTTTGTGTAAAGCATTGAGTGGAGTTTTTACGTTATGATTTTTTGAAATGTTTAGCAATCCATTCGAGTATTCTGTCTTTTATTACAGTTAGTGCAGGGATTCTGTCACCTTTTTTCGTGTTAATTTCTCCGATATATACATCAGAAAAATCAGATTCGAAAGCTTCTTCCATTTTCCAAGGAAGTTTGATTTCCTCTTCAAAATAAAGTGCAAAGCATGGAGCTTCAAGACGAGTATTGATAAACGGCTCTTTCTCAAAAACAATATTGATGTTTAAATCGGGAAGATATGCACGATAGCCGTCAATTATTTTGCCGCTGATCAAGTAATATGGATGATAAACCACTGTCTGAGTTTCATCAACGGTGTACCATGTGTTTTCATCAGGCACTGCTATATCAACTCCAAGACTATCAAGAAATGCCGCAAGCCGAGGTTGTTTCTCGCGAATGATTTTTTGAAAATTCTGACACGCTGTGCACGTGCATTTTTCAACAGTTTTATAATACTGTGCAGTTTTTTCTCTGTCAACTTCAATTGTGCAGTTATCGATGTGAATTATATCCATACTCATATCGTTTCAATCTTAATCAAACTTGTGTTTCCTGACACACCGTTTGTTGAGCCGCCTGTAATGACTATCTTGTCCTGCTTTTTGAGATTCATAATATTTTTTGCAATCTTAACACCTGAATAGAACAGAACATCTGTTGACGGATAAATCTCGCACATGACAGGGGTTACACCCCAACTTAAGGCAAGCTGACGCCACGTTTTTTCGTTGACTGTCATTCCGATTATGTCAACAGGTGAGCGGAAACGGGAAACCATTCTTACTGTGTTGCCCGAAAGTGAGCAGACAACGATTGCTTTTGCTGAAATATCAATACTCATTCCGCAGGTTGCATGTGAGATTGCATCAACTGTATTTTTAATCTTAAACTGTGAGGTCAGAAACAATTGCTTATAGTCAATGCAACTTTCAGTTTGCTCAGCAATTTTTGCCATTGTTGCAACAGTCAGAACGGGATATTTTCCTGCTGCGGTTTCGCCTGAAAGCATGATTGCACTTGTGCCGTCATAAACTGCATTTGCAACGTCTGAAATTTCGGCTCTTGTTGGTCTGGGATTGTGAATCATCGATTCAAGCATTTCGGTTGCGGTAATAACGCGCTTGCCTAAAAGACGGCATTTTGTGATAAGCTGCTTTTGAATTGCAGGAAGTTCCTCAAATGGTATTTCAACACCCATGTCACCTCTGCCAATCATGATTCCGTCACATTCTTCACAGATTTCTTCGATATTATCAACACCGGCGCGATTTTCGATTTTTGCAATGATACCTACTGAATCAATGTCTGCGCCGTTTTCACGAAGAAAGTTTTTCACATCAAGCAAGTCCTGCTTTTGTGATACGAAAGAGCAAGCAATAAAATCAATCTCATTTTCCATTCCGAAAAGCAAATCGCTCTTGTCTTGCTCACTGAGGTATATTGAATGAAGCACCTTGTCCGGAAAACTCATGCTTTTTCTGTTTGATATCTCTCCGCCTGCGATTACCTTTGTGATAACATCTGTTCCTTCAACTGCGGTTACTTCAAAAATCAAAAGTCCGTTGTTGACAAGGATTCTGTCGCCGACATTCATATCTTCGGCAAGTCCGCTGTAATTGACGGATACTTGTGTTTCATCTCCGATAACATCTTCGGCTTTAAAAGTAAAACTGTCGCCCTCTTTGACGAATGCTTTATCGTTCTTAAAAGTTTTGATTCTATATTCCGGGCCTTTTGTGTCAAGCAGAATGGCAATCGGAAGGTTGAGCTTTTCTCTTACGTTTTTGATCATTTTGATTTTTTCAAGATGATCTTCGTGTGACCCGTGGGAAAAGTTAAGTCTGGCAACGTTCATGCCTGCAAGGCACATTTTTTCAAGTGTTGCTTCATCGGAACATGCCGGGCCAATCGTACAAACAATTTTAGTCTTTCTCATTTCTCTCACCTGCTAAAATTTTTATGTATATATTGTGCTTTTGGGGAGTGGACACTGCGATGAGTTGTTTGCTTATGTATTCCCGCCGCAGGCGAGGAACATAAATTAAACTCCGCATTTTGGAAACTCCCTGATTTTTCGCATCGTTTTCATATGATATCTGATAAATCCAAAATTACGTCATTTTATTATAACCTATTTTTTTTGTTTTGACTATAGTTATGACGAAAAAATTCTGACCAAGGGCGAAAAAATTAGAAATGAATTTGAAGTAATAGGTAATAAGGAATAAGTGAGGTCGCGTATGAATTTGTCGGTAACATATTATTGCTCTCCCGCAAAAGAAGATAGCAGTTGCTTTATATACATTATTGAAAGTAAAATCCCATAGGAATTCACACTGAACTACCTATGGGATTGTTATATAATTCAAAAATTAAATTGCTAAATATTATTCCCTGCGCGGATAAGAAACTGAAAATTGCCGCTGTTTTCCCCGCGACCTAACTTATTCACTATTCCTTATTACCTATTACTTAATATATACGTCTGCGCAAAGTCCGTAGTGGTCGGAAAGATACATGTCTTCAACAGTGTTGTCTATGATTTTATATCTTGCAACTTGTGTTCCCTTACTTACAAAAATGAAGTCAATCGCGCTTGTGTGGAGCAGGTCACCTCTGCCATAGTTGTGATAGGTTTTGCCTTGCTGAGTTTTTTCTGCAACAAGTCGTGAATCGTCCATTTTTGCGGCTACTGTGTTGTATGCATCTTTGCCTTCGTTGGCATTGAAATCCCCGGTCAGAACAACAGGTGCAGTTTTTTCAAGTTCCTCAATTTTGCTCATGAGTACCTCGGCTTGTTTTGCCCTTGTTGATTCAAGCAGGTGGTCGAGATGAGTGTTGGCATGAGTATATGTAAGACCTGTCTGCTTATCACGAAGTGTTGCCCATGTGCAGATTCTCGGATAGGACGAGTTGAAATCTTTAGAGCCTGCGACATCGGGAGTTTTTGAAAGCCAAATTGTGCCGCTGTCGAGCAGTTCATATTTATCTTTCAAATAGTATACACAGCTGTATTCAGTGTTTTTGCTGTTATCTCTCGGTTCACCGACACGAGCGTATCTGTCGCCGATTTTTTCATCGAGCAGATTGAGCCATGTGGGGTTAGCCTCTTGAACACCGATTGAGTCTGGTGCATACGCATCGAAAGCGGCGGCGATGAACTGTGAACGATTTTTGACAGAGCCGTAAATATCGTTAGCGGTTCTGAGATTGAACGAAACGATTCTGACGGTGTCCTCGGGTTGTTCGGGAACATTGTTGATTTTGATTTCGCCGACGGTGAGCAAACCGAGCGACATAAGAATTGCGCTGAGCAGAGCGATGAAGTTTTTGATGAGTGCTGGCATAGTGTTTTCTCCTTTTCTATTATATATATTAATTATAGCTATAAAACGATTGTTGTCAATTGCATTGGGGATTTTTTTCGGTATGCGGGTAAGTGTGTGCAAGAGGGGAAGAAATGCGCCGCAGAATGGGTTATTTGCTTATCTGCCCGTTTTTTCTTGTTGTGTCTGATTTTATATCGAGCAAATAATCAGATGATACATTGTAAAGTTCGCAAAGTGAAATTAAATGACGAATCGGCAGTTCATTTGCATTGCGTTCATATCTGGCATACATGGTTTGAGATGTGCCGAGAAAATCAGCAACTTGTTGTTGAGTGAGGTCGTTGTCCTCGCGCAATGAACGAAGTTTTTGAATTAATGATGTCATAGTTTTCACCTGCTTATATCTATATGTTGACATAAGTAGTGTACATCAGTAAATATGTTTACTATTAGATTTAATAAATAAATTTACTTGAAAGTATTGACTTTAGTAAATATATTTACTAAAATGTAAGAAATTATTTTTTTAAAGGAGCAAAGAAAATGAGAAGTTATTTAAAAAGAACACTTGCAGGTTTGATGGTCGTTCTCATGGTTATTTGTGCAGTGCCTTTGGCAAACCTTTTCGGAGCTGACCTCGGCATGACAGCAAGTGCGGCAGGCAATTCAATCGCAACAGCAACATCTGTGTCATTCGGAACAACATATAACGGAACTATAACATCAAGCAACACACAGGATGTTTATAAGTTTACTTTATCTTCATCGGGTAATGTTAGATTGACACTTACAGCATATATTTATTATACAAGTTATTATATTTATGATTCAGATGGTAATAGATTATGGTATAGCTATGTGAATTGGAATGACAATACAAAACAAAGCTCATTGGAGGAAAGCCTTGATCTTACTAAGGGTACATATTATTTAGCAGTGGTTCAACTTAATGGTACTGGAAATTACAATTTTAAACTCGCATTTACATCGGCCGGTGAAAGTTTTACAGAAACAAAAGGTGGAACAAATAATTCCATAGCAACTGCAAATACAATAAATTTCGGAACAACTTATAAGGGCCAAATTGCAACGAATGATGACACTGATGTCTATAAGTTTACTTTGTCATCATCTGGTAATATCAGATTGACGGGTAAAGCTTATATTTACGGTATACGTTATTGTATTTATGATGCTGATGGCAATACGCTCTGGAATTGTTTATATAGTTGGAATGACAATACAAAGCAAATCTCATCGGATGAAAGTTTTGATCTTACTAAGGGTACATATTATTTGGCGGTGGTTAGATATAATGCTGATTGTACCGGAAATTATAATTTTAAACTTGCATTTACATCGGCCAGTGAAAGTTTTACAGAAATAAAAGGCGGAACAAATAATTCACTAGCAACTGCAAGTTCAATAAAGGTTGGTACGACTTATAAAGGTCAGATTGCAATGAATGATAGCAGTGATATTTATAAGTTCACACTTAAAAAATCATGTGATATCAAATTGAAATTGACTGCGAGCATTTATTGCATTAGGTGTTATATTTATGATACAAACGGAAATACAGTATGGTCAAAAGAATATGTATATCAAAATGATAATACCAAAAAAATTACTCTTGATGAAACAATCACATTGTCAGCAGGAACATATTATTTTGCGGTAGTTCAATCTACAGGCAACGGCAACTATTCATTCTCATTGAATTGTTCACATAACTATTCATCAAAAGTAACCGCAAAGGCAACAACAAGTAAGGACGGAACAATAAAATATACTTGTGCAATTTGTGGAGCAACTAAAAATGGAACAATAGCAAAAATTTCAAGTGTAAAGCTTTCAGCAACATCATATTCCTATGACGGTAAAGCAAAAACACCGTCAGTAACAGTAAAAGACTGCAACGGGAAAACGCTCAAAAAAGGCACTGATTATACAGTTGCATACAGTGCAAACAAAGCAATCGGTAAAGCAACGGTAAAAGTCACATTCAAAGGCAATTACAGCGGTTCAAAATCATTGACTTTCAAGATTGTTCCTGCAAAAGTAACAGGCTTAAAAGCTGCAAGCCGGACCACAACAAGTGTAAAACTCACATGGACAAAAGTCACAGGGGCAACAGGCTACAGAGTCTATAAATATGACAGTGCAAACAAAAAGTGGGTTAAGGTTGCAAATACAAAGAACACAAGCTATACTATAAGCAAGCTACAAGCAGGAACAAGCTATAAGTTTGCGGTCAGAGCATATAAAACGGTTAATGATACAACTTATTGGAGCGCAAGTTCAACCAAATTTACAACATCCACCAAACCTGCAACACCGACACTTAAGGTAACAGCAGGAACAAAGCAAGCAACATTAAGCTGGAACAAAATCGGTGGAGCAACAGGCTATGAGATTTATATGTCAACGAAGAAAGACGGCGGATACAAGAAAGTAACTACTATCAAGAAAAAAGCAACCGTAAAATACACAAAGACAGGACTTACCAAGGGAACAACATATTACTTCAAAGTCAGAGCATATAAAACGGTTGATGGTAAGAGCGTCTATGGTGCATACAGCGCAATAAAGAGCGTTAAGGCTAAGTAAAATCATACCCTTTTATAAGCAATCCATCTGATAATTGTGAGGTGGATATTGTTTTTAAGCAATCAGTAGAAACGATCATTATCATATAAAAGATGTATCAAGCTGATGATATTTATTATTGCGGGCAGAACTTACCACAGCGTAAGGCTCTGCCCGCATATTGTCATTGTGCCCACATTTGGTACATAACTACGCTTTCTTACCGATATTTTGTGCTCAAAATCCGTCAGAAAAAAATCTGCATTTTGACTAAACTTTTTTATGTAAAATCGTTGACAATTACCAAAAATTATGTTAAACTAATCAAGCATGTATAAGGTATAGATGGGTATACTATGCCCTTATACAGACATTAACGATATGCGATGATGCGGGAGGTGGCTGCCCACCGAGGCAGGGAATTTCCGCGGAGTATGTCCGATTTAAAACCGGGCGATCTATATTCACTTGATGTGTACTGCTATCTTGCGTTAGGGATACTATGCACTCGGAGGGGCGATTTATGCCGCTTTCTGTGCGTCGGTTTCCTAAGCGGTACAATCGTGAACTGTGCTGTTTCAGCTTTTTGCCGGAAATATTTGTTTCCGGTTTTTTAAAGAGGCAATTGAAAACACCCGGGAAGGTTGTTGAAGCACAGAAAGAGATAGGTTAATCATTGCCCGCCAAATTTTATTAGGAGGCGCAAACTCAATGGCAGTTAAAGAAAGAATCCGTATCAGACTCAAGGGTTATGATCACAACCTTGTTGACAAGGCTGCGGAGATGATCGTTGAAACAGCTAAGCGTACAAACGCATCAGTTTCAGGTCCTATCCCCCTTCCGACAGAAAAGGAAGTTGTTACAATCCTTCGCGCTGTTCATAAGTATAAGGACAGCCGTGAGCAGTTTGAACAGAGAACTCACAAAAGACTCATTGACATCATCAGACCTACACCCAAGACCGTGGAGGCTCTGACAAATCTTGAAATTCCGGCAAGTGTTGAAATCGAAATCAAGAGATAATTAATCGTCTTGTTTCATTTATACCCGCACACTTAACCGTGAGGTCACGTTGGCGCACAGTCAACCAATAACCAAAGGAGGATAATCAATTATGAAAAAAGGTCTTATCGGAAAGAAAGTCGGCATGACACAGATCTTCGACGAAAAAGGTAATGTAGTACCGGTAACAGTAGTTGAAGTTGGTCCATGCGTGGTCGTTCAGAAAAAGACAATCGAAAACGACGGCTATGAAGCTGTTCAGCTCGGTTTTGACGACCAGAAAGTAACAAGAGTCAACAAGCCTATGAAAGGTCACTTCGACAAGGCAGGCGTTGCTCCGAAGAGAATTCTCAGAGAATTCAGACTCGAAGACACAAGCGCTCTTGAAGTTGGTGCAATCCTTAAGGCTGACGTCTTTACTCCCGGCGAAAAAGTCGACGTTGTCGGCACAAGCAAAGGTAAGGGAACAGCAGGCGCAATCAAGAGATGGAATTTCTCAAGACTCAAAGAATCACACGGTACCGGCCCTGTTGCAAGACATGCAGGTTCACTCGGTGCTTGCTCCGACCCGTCAAGAGTTTTCAAAGGAAAGAAACTTGCAGGTCACCTCGGTGCAGAACGTGTAACAGTTCAAAATCTCGATGTTGTCAAGGTTGATGCAGAAAACAACCTCATCGCTATCAAGGGTGCAATCCCCGGCCCGAAGAAGGGTATCGTAATGATAGCTGACACAGTTAAAAAAGCGTAAGAAAGGAGTTGCTCTAAATGCCTAACGTATCAGTTTTCGACGTAAACGGTAAAAAGGTTTCAGACCTTGAGCTTGCAGAAGGTATCTTCGGTATCGAACCGAACACTTCAGCAATGCACATCGTTGTTGTCAATTATCTCGCAAATCAGCGCCAGGGCACACAGTCAACCCTGACACGCTCAGAAGTTTCCGGCGGCGGCAAGAAGCCGTGGAAGCAAAAAGGCACAGGCCGTGCAAGACAAGGCTCAACAAGAGCTCCGCAGTGGTATCACGGCGGTATCGCACACGGTCCGAAGCCGAGAAGCTATGGTTTCTCAGTAAACAAGAAGGTAAGAAGACTTGCTCTCAAGTCTGCTCTCTCTTCAAAGGTAGCTGCTGAAGAACTCATTGTTCTTGATTCACTCACACTTGATGCAATCAAGACAAAGGAAGTTGTTAAGGTTCTTAATGCTCTTGAAACAGGTAAAAAGACCCTTATCGTTCTCCCTGAGAAAGACGATGTAATCTACAGAAGCGCAAGAAACATTGCAGGTGTAAAGGTTGCACTTGTTAACACCCTCAATGTTTATGATATTCTTAACTGCAACAGCCTCGTTGTTCTCAAGGATGCAGTTGCAAAAATCGAGGAGGTTTATGCATAATGAGTAA
>JAMPDR010000078.1 GCA_023665555.1 Ruminococcus sp. | reverse complement strand
CTGTTTTGAATCTCTATGGTTATGGTGAACAGTCTAACCATAGCCGAACGTATTTCGTCATTATTGTAAGGTGTCCAAAGGAAATGGGGTTAGTATTAACTTATCTTTAGCAAAAAACGGCAAAAATCGGAACAATTTTCGCCGTTTTTTGCGTACGTCAGGGTTTCTTTTTGGTTACTTTTTCTGAACGCAGAAAAAGTAACTGCCCGTCCGGCACGAGGACAGCGCTACGCGCAGGTAATAAGTAAAAGGTAATAGTGAAGAAGTTTCAATTCACGTAAAAGAATATTAAAACTTTTACTTTCTTGTCTGCTGAAAAGTTATGACAAAAATTCGCGGACGATATCTTGATTCATTATAGTTAAATCCGAAAGAGCGTCATGTGAAGTTACATGACGCTCTTTGATGTTATTATTCATTCTTCTGTAAGTTCTTTTTGAACATACTTTGGCAGTTTGCCGACAACCGTTTTATAGCTTAAATCAATCATTTCCGTGATAAGTTCATCGGGAATATCCGCATCAAGCGGGAATGTGTTAAAATACGGCTGTTGAACAGGCGGACAGTGATAACCTCTGACAATAACATTAGGATAGAGATTTCTGTAAAACTGACCGCTCATGGCATCGCAATTGAGAGTAGCACACGGATGTCCCTTCAAAATAAAAGCCTGAGCAAAAATACGTTTTCGTACTTTTATCACAATAACATCAGGGCCGAAAGGATAGTCCTCATATGCACCAGTTTTGCTGAGGCAATAATCAATTAATTCCTTAGCTTTCATGATTCAAGTTTGCTTTTAAGTGCCTCGATTTCTTTCATGACACATTCCGGTGATGGGCCGCCCTTGACGGTTCTCTTCTTCACGCAATTATCAAGATCAATTGCATCATAAACATCATCGTCAAATAAATCACAAACTGCCTTGTATTCCGCAATCGGAAGTGTTTCAAGTGTCAGTCCTTTATCAATGCATGTTGCAACAAGTCCGCCGACTGCCTTATATGCATCTCTGAAAGGCAAGCCTTTGTATACAAGATAGTCTGCGCAGTCGGTTGCATTGATGAACCCTCTCGCAGCTGCATTGCGCATGTTGCCGCGAAGAACTGTTGCTGTTTCAAGCATTGCGGCAAAGGTGTCAACGCAGATGAGAACAGTGTCAACAGCATCAAAAACAGCCTCTTTGTCCTCCTGCATATCTTTGTTGTAGGCGAGGGGAATACCTTTCATAACAGTCAGAAGCGTCATTAGATCGCCGAACACTCTGCCTGACTTACCTCTAACAAGTTCAGCAATATCAGGGTTCTTTTTCTGCGGCATGATGCTGCTGCCTGTTGAAAATGCATCGTCAAGTTCAATGAATTTGAATTCCCATGAGCACCACATAATAACTTCCTCTGCAAAGCGTGAGAGGTGAACCATAATAATTGAAAGAACACTAAGCAGTTCGAGAACATAATCTCTGTCAGAAACACCGTCAAGGCTGTTGTCGCTCACACCGGAAAGTCCGAGCAAATCAGCAACCAGTTCCCTGTCAAGCGGATAAGTTGTTCCTGCAAGTGCGCCTGAACCAAGCGGAGAAACAGCCATTCTTTTTTTGCAGTCGGAAAGTCTGTCAAGGTCACGCATGATCATGCTTGCATAAGCCATGAGATGATGTCCGAATGTTACAGGCTGTGCCCTTTGAAGATGTGTATATCCGGGCATAACAGCATCATAGTTATCCTCTGCCTTTTCAGCAATAACGTTAACAAAATCTATCAGCGATTTATTCAGCTTATCGCACTCATCAAGCAGATATAGCCTTAAGTCGAGTGCAACCTGGTCGTTTCTGCTTCTTGCAGTGTGAAGTCGCTTACCGCTGTCGCCGATGCGCTTTGTAAGTTCACCTTCAACGAATGTGTGGATGTCCTCAGCTGTCATGTCAATTTCAAGACTGCCGTTTTCAAGTTCAGCGGCAATTTCTTTAAGTGAAGCAACGATTTTTTCACTCTCACTTTCATCGATAATTCCCTGCTTGCCGAGCATTGTTGCGTGCGCAACTGAGCCTTTGATGTCTTGCTGTGCCATGCGGCAGTCAAACGGAATGGATGAGTTAAAATCGTTTGTTTTTTTATCAAGTGTTTTTTTGAATCTTCCTGTCCAAAGCGGCATAAAAATTTCCTCCGGTTATATTAATGTCAAATATGCGGGGACACTATTTACCTTTTTTACAGTCTGTACCCGCATATTAATATTATAATTTTTTTACAAATTTTTCAAGTCTGTTAAGACCCTCTTCAAGCTGTTCATCGCTGTAGCAATAGGTGAGTCTTATGTGCTTGTCCGAGCCGAAACATGCGCCCGGTGTGGCTGCAAGTCCTGCTTCTTTAATCATTCTTGTGCAAAACTCGCCGGATGTAAGACCGAACTTTTCAATTGACGGAAAAACGTAAAATCCACCCAGCGGTGTGACAGTTTCAAGTCCAATTTCATTAAGCCGTCTGAGCACAAAGTCACGTCTTTTGCGATATACTTCAAGCATTGGCTCAACATCGGTTTTAAGTGCCTCGATGCATGCTTTCTGTGAAAACGATGCCGAAGATACAACAGTATATTGATGTACCTTTTCAATGTGCTGCTTAATCGAGAAATCAGCCATAAGATATCCGATTCTCCAACCCGTCATGGCATATGGCTTTGAAAAACTCTGAATCACAATAAGCTGTTTGCGCAAATCTCTGAATGAACAAAACGCGGGGCAGTCGTCAGTATAGATAAGCTGACGGTAAACATCGTCACAAATCACAAAGATATTTTTATCCTTGACTGCATTATATACATTTTCAAGGCTTTTACGGCTGAGAATACAACCTGTGGGATTGTTCGGACTGTTGAGAATGATTGCCTTGGTTTTTTCAGTGATGGCACTGTCAAGCATCTGCTTTGTCAGCTGAAATTCATTTTCGCTTGTGCTTATCGGAACATATTTACCTCGGCAAAGTGTTACGATTGATTCATATAAACCAAATGCAGGTTCGGGAACAACAACTTCATCGCCGGGATTAAGTATTCCGAAAAGTGCAGTAAACAAGCCTTCTGTTGCACCGATTGTGACAATTATTTCATCAGCCGTATAGTCCATGCCGTTTTTTTCTTTTTCAAACTGAGCAATGGCTTCACGCAGTTCGGCAGAGCCGTTGTTAGCAATATAGTGTGTATCTCCGCTGTCAAGCGATTGCTTAGCAGCAAGGCTGACATTTGACGGTGTGTCAAAATCAGGCTCACCGAGAGTCAGCGCAATGCAACCGGGAGTTTCCTTTGCCATTTGACTGTATACACGAATTGCACTTCTTTTTACATCATAAAGAGCGTTGTTTAAAAACTGCTCCATGTTTTCACCGCCTGTCATGAGCGAAATTCAGGGAAAATGTCGAGTGTTGAAAAATAGTCTTTCATGGTTTCGGCTCGTCTGATGATTCTTACATTGCCACCCCTTTCAAGCAAAAGCTCGGCACATTTGAGTTTGCCGTTATAGTTATAACCCATTGAATATCCGTGAGCGCCTGCATCGTGAATAACTGCGATGTCGCCGATTTCGGCTTTGGGCAGCATGCGGTCAACAGCAAACTTATCATTGTTCTCGCAAAGTGAGCCGACAACATCATAAAGCGTATCACATTCAGCGTCTTGCTTATCAAGAATTGTGATGTGATGATATGCGCCGTAAATTGCAGGACGCATGAGATTACATGCTGTTGCATCAAGGCCGAGATATTTTTTATATGTTTCTTTCTCATGGAGAACGGTTGAAACAAGATAGCCGTATGGTCCTGTTACAAATCGACCCATCTCGGTGAACAGCGAAAGTTTCATGCCGTTTGCATCGATGAGTTCATCATAAACCTTTTTAACCGCTTTGCCGATTTTGATAATATCAACCGGTGTTTCTTCAGGACGATAGGGTATACCGATTCCGCCCGAAAGGTTCACGAATGAAAGTGAAATGCCTGTTTCCTGCTTTATTTCAAGTGCAAGTGAGAATACCTCTCTTGCGAGTGTCGGATAGTAATTTTTATTAAGGGCGCATGATGCGAGCATTGCATGAACACCAAAGTTCTTTGCACCCATTTGAGAGAGTCTTTTGACGCTCTCAATCAATTGAGCCTTTGTCATGCCGAATTTTGATTGCTTAAGTTCACCCATGATGTCATTCTGAACAATAAAGTCCGTGCCGGGGTTGTATCTCATGCAAATTGTTTCGGGAATACCGCCGTTTTCGGCAAGAAAGTCAATGTGGCTACAATCGTCAAGATTGATGATTGCGCCGAGTTTTCTTGCAAGCTGATAGTCCTCTTTCGGAGTATCGTTTGAACTGAACATAATGTTTTGACCCGTGATACCGAGTTTTTGGCTCATGGTAAGTTCAGTTGTGCTTGCGCAGTCAACACCGCATCCCATGGAAGTGAGCAGTTTGATGATTGCAGGATTCGGAGTCGCCTTAACTGCAAAATACTCCTTGTAACCCTCGTTCCAAGAAAATGCTTCCTGAATTTTTTGAACACACTCAATTATTCCGCGTTCATCGTAAAGATAGAACGGAGTGGGGAAGGTTTGTTTGATTCTTTCTATTTTATCTTTATCAAACGGAAGTTTATAGCTGTGCATAGTTATTGTACCTACTATCTTTAAATATTGCGAAGAGCATCAAGCAAAGCAGTTTTTGAACTTGTTTTGTTGTCTTTCATCTTGATTACTCTTGCAGGAGTGCCTGCAACAACTGCATTGTCGGGAACATCCTCAAGAACAACTGCACCGGCGGCAACAACTGCGTTTTTGCCAACGTGAACCCCCTCAACAACAACTGCATTTGCGCCGACAAGAACGTTATCCTCAATGATAACGGGAGTTGCGCTTGCAGGCTCAATAACACCTGCCAAAACTGCGCCTGCACCGATGTGGCAATGTGCGCCGACGGTTGCTCTGCCGCCGAGAACAGCGCCCATGTCAATCATTGTGCCCTCGCCGATAACAGCGCCGATATTGATAACAGCACCCATCATGATAACTGCATTTGCGCCGATTTCAACCTGCTCACGAATGATTGCGCCCGGCTCGATTCTTGCCTGGATATCCTTCATGTCAAGCATAGGGATTGCGCTGTTTCTGCGGTCATTTTCAATGACGATATCTTCGATTTTGTCTTTGTTTGCTTCAAGAATTTCTTTAAGTTCATTCCACTGACTGAAAACGATTTTGTCCCCAGCACCGAAAACTTTTGCTGAACCGTAGTCAATAGGAGATTTTTCCTTAACAAAAAGTTTTACGGGAGTTTTCTTTTCTGATTTTGAAATGTATTCAATGATTTCGTATGCGTCCATTTGTATACCTCTTATTCAATAATATCATCCATGTTATATTTGCCCGGTTCTTGTTTAACCAGAAATTCAGCAGCTGAAAGAGCACCCTCTGCAAAGAGGTTTCTGCTTTCTGCCTCGTGTTTAATTGTCACAACCTGAGAACCCATTGCAAAAATGATTTCGTGTGTTCCAACCTCACCGCCCATGCGAAGTGAATGGATACCAATCTCATTTTTTGTTCTCTTGCCGTTCTCGTGTCTGCCGATTACATATTCGCTTTCGGGTTTGACCTCTTTGATTGCATCGGCAAGAAGAAGTGCTGTTCCGCTCGGAACGTCAAGCTTTTGGTTGTGATGCTTTTCAATGATTTCGATATCAGCCTGCGGAAAAGCCTTTGCTGCAATTTTTGCAAGGCAGCCAACAAGAGCGACACCGAGTGACATATTTGCACTGCGGAAAACGGGAATTGTTTTTGCAGTTTCATCGATCATTGCAAGTTCTTCATCTGTGTGACCTGTTGTTGCAATAACAAGCGGCAATGAATTTTTCACTGCATATTCACAAAGCAATTTTGTTGCACTGTGATGAGAAAAATCAATTATGCAGTCGGCTTTACCGTTGAACTGTTCAATACTGCTGAAAATCAGATTTTCAGCATCGGTTTCAAATTCCATGCTTACTTTTGCGGCAATGGCTTTATCCTCACTTTGTTCAATGAGTGAGCAGAGGACCTGACCCATTCTGCCGCCTGCACCGTTAACAATAATTTTCATTTATTTTCATTGTGCGGGATAAGATTCAAGATATTTCAGAATGTTTTCCCGCATCATTCCTTTCGTCAGATTAATCAAACATTGATGCCTTGTTTGCGCATGCATTCAAGGAGAACTTCTTCATGTTCTTTCTCCATCGGAGTGAGCGGAAGACGAACAATGTTTTCGCAATATCCCATTGCAGCCATTGCAGCTTTAACAGGAATCGGATTTACTTCGCTGAACAGTGCCTTGATGAGATCGAACATTTCGCACTGAAGTGCCATACTGCCTTCAACGTCACCTTCAAAATATTTGTTGCAAAGTTCAACAGTCTTTGCAGGAAGAACGTTTGAAAGAACAGAGATTACACCGCTGCCGCCGCATGCAAGAAGAGGAACGATCTGATCATCGTTGCCTGACCAAATGTCAAGCTTATCACCGCAAAGAGCCTTTGTTTCAACAATTTTTGCGATGTTTCCGTTAGCCTCTTTAATGCCCCAAATCATCGGATGTTCAGCAAGTTTAGCATAAGTCGCAGGTTCGATGTTGATACCTGTTCTTGACGGAACATTGTAAAGGATGATTGGTTTTGTTGATGCATCAGCAATTGCTGTGAACATCTTAACAAGTCCGTTCTGAGTTGCTTTATTATAATAGGGGGTTACAACGAGCATTGCGTCATAACCGATTTCACAAGCGTACTTTGTAAGTTCAATTGCATAAGCAGTATCGTTTGAGCCTGTGCCTGCAATAAGAGGAACTTTGCCGCCGACAGTGTCAATGGCAAACTTAAGAGCGGCACGATGCTCTTCGTCTGAAAGGGTAGAACCCTCACCGCTGGTTCCGCAGATAACAAGAGCATTGATGCCTTGCTCAACTTGCCACTCAAGAAGTTCCTTGAACTTCGGATAGTCAACACCTGTTTCGGTAAGCGGTGTAATAAGTGCACTTGCTGCACCCTTAAAAATTGAATACTTTTTCATTTTTGATAACTCCTTAATTGATATTATTTTTTACTTGTAGGGCTGTACCGAATACGACAGCCTCTTTCCTGCATATTACAATAAAAAATGACCGATTGCACCGGCCATTATAATCAATATTCAAACATCATAACAGTCCAACTGCTATGCTTTAAACAATTATAATAGCACTCCGCAAAAAGCGACAGTCACATGAATCTTATTTCATGCACCCAAGACAATCTCCGCCGAGATCGCTTTCGGCATCTCACCCTTTCACCTTCGGCAAGCATTTGCGAATACCCGGAAACCGGAAGCTACTATTGATACGACGCACCTCTATCTTTAATTGAAATATTCAGTTTTTGTTAGTGTAACACTATATCATCGGATTGTCAAGATGTTTGACGGTTTTTATTGGATTGAATATTAAATATTCAATGCACTGCTTCCTTTGCGGACTCAATCTTACCAATAGTACAAACTTTAAACGCATCATAGCCGTACGCAAGTACTTACACCTTGAACACTGTCAGACTCTTGAATTTTTCGCCGGCTTTAAATGTGCACTGCGGAAACTCAGGGTGGTTCGGAGTGTCGGGATAATATTGTGTTTCAAGACAGAAGCCAAAGTTCTTGTCAAGGCCGATTCCGTTTTTGCCCATCTCTCCGTCCATAAAGTTGCCTGTGTAAAGCTGTACACCGGGAAGATCGCTCAAAACTTCAAGTTTGCGTCCGCTTTTTTCATCTCTTGCTTTTGCAACAAGTCGGAGCGTGCCGGCTTCACCGTTGACGCAGAAGTTGTGATCATAACCGCCGCACTGCTTAAGCTGAATGTCATCAGCATCAATGTCTTTGCCGATTTT
This sequence comes from Ruminococcus sp., assembly GCA_023665555.1. Lineage (GTDB taxonomy): Bacteria > Bacillota > Clostridia > Oscillospirales > Acutalibacteraceae > UBA6857. Next base: position 3,052 of record JAMPDR010000078.1, on the reverse strand, counting down.
TTTGAACTCTCTGAAATCAAATGCAGTTCCCTCAACTGACCTTATTTCACCTGTGGGAATGCTGTTTTCATCGGTCGGTGTGAAATAATCACAGTTGAGCATAAGTTCATGGTTCAGAATATCACCGCCTGCGGTTGTGCCGAGGTTGAAATATGCATGGTTTGTCATATTTATAATTGTATCTTTGTCGCTGACTGCCTCATAATGTATCTCAAGTTCATTTCGGTCGGTGAGTATATAGGTTACTTTGACGTCAACATTGCCGGGAAAGCCTTGTTCGCCGTCCGGACTGTGGTAGGTGAATTCAACTGCATCATCGTCAATGATGATTGCTTTCCAAAGTGCGCTGTTGTATTCTCCGCCGCCGTGAAGACAGGTGATACCTTTTTCATTTTTTGTTACTTGATATTCCTCGCCGTTCACGCTGAATTTTCCGCCGCAAAGACGGTTTGCATATTGACCGATTATTTCACCTGTGTATGTGCCTGAGTTTATGTGGCCGAGAATGTTGTCAAAGCCGGCGATAATGTCACCATTTATACCGTTTCTGTCGGGACAGCAGAATGAATCAAGAGTAGCACCTCTTGTGATGATGCCTGCACTCACTTTATTGTTGTTCTCAATTGTATAGAGATATACCTCTCTGCCATCGGGCATTGTGTCATATATTGTTTTTGTTACGCTCATTTTTATAACCACCTTCATGTTTGCAATTTTATATTGTTATTTTACCACATCAATATCAAATTGTAAACATAATAAATAAAACGGGAGTGTCCGATACGAGAATTTATTTGCTATGTTGGCGGGAGAAAACATAAATTAAACTTCGCATTTTGGATACTCCTAATAAAACAGAGAATTTTTATCCGCTGTTACTTGTGCAATTTCTGACTTGATAAAACGAATGATTCATGGTAAAATAACTCGGTTATATACTAATATTGAAAACAAGGTGAAAACATGGACGTAAGAAATGAAGTACGTAACGTGGCAATTATCGCCCACGTTGACCACGGTAAGACCACATTGGTTGATGAAATGCTTAAGCAGAGCGGTATATTCCGCGCTAATGAGCAGGTTGCTGAAAGAGTTATGGACTCAAACGACCTCGAAAGAGAAAGAGGTATCACAATCCTTTCAAAAAATACCGCAATCCACTATAAAGACACAAAAATCAATATTGTTGATACTCCCGGCCACGCTGATTTCGGCGGTGAGGTTGAGCGTATTCTTATGATGGTTGACGGTGTTCTGCTTTTGGTTGACGCATTCGAGGGATGCATGCCCCAGACAAGATTCGTTTTGAAAAAGGCTCTCGGACTTAAGAAAAAAGTTATCGTTGTTGTTAACAAAATCGACCGCCCCGGTGCAAGACCTGACGAGGTTATCGACGAAGTTCTCGACCTTTTCATTGAACTTGGCGCAGAAGAGGATCAGATTGAATTCCCGGTTGTTTATGCATCAGCAAAAGACGGCTATTCATCACTCGATAGCAGTGTGCGTGAAGGTGATATGCGTCCGCTGTTTGATTCCATTCTTGAAAATATTGATCCTCCGAAAGGTGAGATCGACGCACCGCTTCAAATCCTTTTTTCAAGTCTTGATTATGATGATTACATCGGCAGAATCGGTGTAGGCAGAGTGGAAAGAGGCCGTGTTAAGCACGGTCAGCAGGTCACAATTTGCAGAGCAGACGGCTCACAGCAAAATGTCAGAGTGTCGAAGCTTTATCAGTTTGAGGGACTTAAACGTGTTGAGGTTGACTCGGCAATGATGGGTGATCTTGTTTGCGTTTCGGGTATTTCCGATATCAACATCGGCGAAACTGCATGTGACCCCGACCATATCGAGCCGTTGCCGTTTGTTAAGATTGACGAGCCGACTATCTCGATGAATTTCATCGTCAACAACAGTCCGTTTGCAGGACGCGAGGGTAAATTCGTTACATCAAGAAACATTCGCGACCGACTTTTCAAAGAGGTTGAAACTAACGTAAGTATGCGCGTTGAAGAAACAGAATCAACCGATACTTTCAAAGTCAGCGGCAGAGGTGAACTTCACCTTTCAATTCTCATTGAAACAATGCGCCGCCAGGGATATGAGTTCCAAGTTTCGCGCCCGAAAGTAATCATGAAAAAGGAAAATGACGTTCTGCTTGAACCGATGGAGCTGCTCATCGTTGAAGTTCCCGAACAGTATGTTGGTGCTGTTATGGAAAAACTCGGTTCAAGAAAAGCCGAACTTGAAAACATGGGTGCAAGAAACGGCGGAGCAACCCATCTTGAGTTTAAAATTCCGTCAAGAGGTCTTATCGGCTACCGTAGTGAGTTTATGACAGATACCAACGGTAACGGCATCATGAATCAGCTTTTCGCAGGATATGAGCCGTACAAAGGCGATATTCAGACAAGAGAACGCGGCTCGATCGTTGTTCATGAAACAGGTGAATCAAGTGCATATGGCTTGTTCAACACACAGGACAGAGGCCGTCTGTTCATCGGCGCAGGTGTTCCCGTTTACGAGGGCATGATTGTCGGCGAGTGTGCAAAAAGTGAGGATGTCACCTGCAACGTATGCAAAACGAAGCACCTGACTAACACACGCGCATCAGGCTCGGACGATGCTCTTCGCCTTGTTCCGCCTACGACGCTCAGCCTGGAGCAGTGCATGGAATTCATCAAGGACGATGAACTTCTTGAAGTAACCCCCGAATCGCTCAGACTCAGAAAGGTTATTCTTTCAAAAGAACAACGCATGAAACAGCAGTTCAGAAAGTAATACGGACAATATGCGGGGAAGATTGTGCTATAGGTAAGATTTAGTCCGTAAGTGCTTGCGCACGGCTCATATTGCGGGTTAGATTGTGCCTATCACAAGATTTAGTCCGCAAAGGAAAATTTGTAGGGGGACGGCGATTCTCGGCTGCCGCCTCGGTCGGTGCTTTTGGAATGTGTCCAAAGGTGTCCACAGGACACCCGCACCCTCGACGTCCCATAAATCAAACCAAACTGTTAAATCTATTTTAAAATAGACCTACCTTGTAGGGACG
>JAMPDR010000077.1 GCA_023665555.1 Ruminococcus sp. | reverse complement strand
CATATTTTGAAGTTACTTCTCTTTTTATTGGGTCACATCATTTTATCACATACAATTTGACAAAAAATGTAAAATTATTCTTTCCGATTAATGCCAACATGTCAGTTTACGATAAATTCCGTTTGCGGACTGAAATCTGTATTTTATCGCTGTCTTCCCCGCATCCTTAATTTCTCATTCCTGATTTGTTTAATATGCCACACCAATCGAATCAAGATATTCTTCAAGGCAAAGGCCGCTGTTTTTTATTTTCTCGGCATATTCAACACCGACATATCTCCAGTGCCAAGGTTCGGGAACAATGCCTGTTATCGGCTGTTTTTCCTTGGTATATCTGAGAATGAATCCATATTCATGCGCATGTTTCTGAAGCCATGCATATTCCTTGCTGTTTGCAAATGAGTCATAAGTGTTGCAGACATCCATTGCAAGGCCGAGATTATGCTCACTTGTTCCGGGAGGAAGAATGACGGTTGCCGCTTTTTTGGCGGCATCAGCCTTTGACAGATTATACTGCGTCATATATTGATTGGTGAGATTATTATAGTTTCTTTCCTGTCTTTCGTATGAACGATATGCGGAATACGGTGTCAGCGTTATGCCGTCTTTTTTTGCCGCATAATACATATCTTCATAATGCGGAGCAACACGATAGTCAAGATATTTTCCGCAGCCGAGAATTTCCTTAAGTTCCGGAACATAACCTGACGGTATTTCTCTTCCTGCATTGACAACAACAAGATTCCACGCTTCCTGAGTCGGGTCAACTATAATGCGTCCTGTTGTTGAGGATTTTGAAGCGGCTTCGATTTTTTGTGTGATTTGCTCTACCGTTGTCGGAATAGCTGAACTTTCATCAGTTTTATCTGTTGTTTGTTTTTCACTTTGCTTTTTTGCTTTTTTCGTTGTTTCAGCAATCGTTGCCTCACTGCTTTGCATAAGCTGCTCATCATTTTTATTTATTGATGCAACAGCAGTAAACACAACAATAGCAATACAAACAATAATCACAATTGTGAACAGCAACTTATTTCCTTTCATTTTGTTCCTCCGAATTAAACTTTTTAAGCAATAATATTATACAGCTTTGACAAATTAAATACAAGAAAAATTACATAATCTTAATAATTTATCCTAAGCAAAAACCGCTGCACAAAGCACGGCAGCGGTTATAACAATCAATTATACTTCAACATCATCATAGTTATCCTTTAAGCCTTTTTCATCAAAGATAAACAAGGTCTGAAGGCAGATATCAAGACATTTCTCAATTGTTTTCGGAACAAGAATTTCCGGAAGGTCTTCTCTTGTGTGATAATATCTCGGCGGTCCGGGATTCATTGCAGCAAGTGTTGCGGCAGGTATACCAAGCTTTGACATGGCCGCAGCATCGGAAGCACCAAGGTAAACAGATGAATAAGGAACATCAAGTCCTGCGCGCTCAGCACCTTTTTTCATAAGTGCGCAAACACGGGGGTCATTTTTTACCGTACCTGTCATATCGCGGTTATAAATTGCTATATCATCATAATCAGTAAGAGTATCCATACCGAAGAAAACAGTCGGGATTTCCTTAAGTTCTTTTGAGTGGCTCTTTGCATATGCTCTTGCACCTCTAAGACCTGACTCTTCGCAACCCGATGTCATTGCAACAACTTCCGTATTTTCAAATTCAATGTTGTTATCTTCAAGAAATTTGAGAACAGCAATTGATGCAACAGAGCCAGTGAGATTATCGTTAGCACCCGTTACAGGACGCTTAAAGTTCGTGAAGAAAAGAACTGCTATAAAGCCGGGAACAAATACAAGCTGGATAAACTGAAGAACTCTGACAGCACCCTCAACATCACCGCCGACCGCACCGTATTTAACCATAGTGATGATTGAAACGGCCAGCACGTAAAGCATACCAACAACTGCATAAATTCCGACACCGAAAAGAAGATTCTTTCCGCCAAGATGCGTGTATGTCCATTCATAAGCAGAATCAGCATGTCCGCTGAAAATGATTCGCTGCTTAACTTCGCCGGTCGGCTTTCTTGTTCCGATTACGTTGCACGATGTCTTTTTCGGCATAAGCGGATCGAGAAATTCCCAATACATGAGAAACTCGGTAAACAGGCATACCAATGCAACAACAGTGAGAACAGTTGACACAACCGGCAACTTAACGAATGAAAAAATGAGTGACAGAAGAAGTAAAATTCCGTCAATAACGACCCATGACATAAACGCATGAGGATGAACATCAAAATCTTCAATTACAGAAGTATCAGTACAAGTTTCCATCTCCTGCTTAAAACGTTCCTGTGCTTGGCGCTCCTGTTCACTGCCCGATGCACGAGGTCCGATTTCCTTGCATACCTTTCTGATTTCCCTCACTGTATAGTTGGTATACATTCGGAGGGTGGAAGGATAATTTTTAACGCTTTCAGTGGCTTTCATCAGCCTACCCCTTTCTTTGTCCGTTTTCATATTTCAGCCCGACATACATGGCTGAGCGGATATAACACCCACACATTTTAGCATTACTGACCGCATTACGTCAAGCGGACACGGTCACCTTTAATAAAAGTTTAAAATTTGTTAAAAAATTATGAAGTTAATGAGTATCTGCAATTTAAAAATTTCAAGGAAGGTCTGATTGATACGAGGTGTGCATCTCGTATTAACTCAGACATCCATTTCATAATCTACGCTTGCACGTGCTTCTCTGACAAGTGCAACATATGATGATATTACCTTATGGTCGGGGTGAACTCTGTAAGCTGCAACGTCATCGAGCGTATCAAATGTGCTGATTAAAACCGCGTCAAACATTGTTTCCTTTGGATTTACATTGAGATTAACTTCCATTGAACGGATGAAATCAATCTTTTCCGGAAGTGCTTCAAGCATTGATTTAACATAAAGCAGGTTTTCTTCTTTCGTTTTGCCCTCGGCAAACGGCTTGAACTTCCACATTACAACATGTTTAATCATAATTTTTTTCTCCTTACTATTGGGCAATAGCATTCATTCTGTCAATGAGTTTCTCGCTCCTGACTGCCGACATATTATTAATGAAAACTATATCGCTTACATTTTTCTCTTTTGCAAGACTGATAAAGCCTTTTTTATAATAACGATAATCAACTACATAAACTTTTTTATAGTGACCGACAATATACGGAATAATGGCATTGCCGAAGCTTTCTTTTATGACAAGGCAGCTTTTGCCTTTTTCCTTGCTTTGGTTTTCTATATAGGTATACGGATTGTCACCTGCCGTGAAAGCACTGTATTTGAGCGATACTCCGTAATTGCTTACATCGTTAACAAGTTTCCAGTCAATGGTTCTGCCCTGTGTATCAGTATATTTAAGCGAGGTTTTGTATTTGGGAACATATGCAATCAGCTCATCCGGATTCTTTTTCATTTCGGTATTGTTCGTATCGCTGTAAAATGAACCGAGAAAATCGCCGTAACTTGCTTTTTCGAATTTATCAAGTTCTCTCGGCTTAAATCCTGCCGCTTGCGCATAATCACGATAAGCATAGTATGCTCCGAGCGCCGTCCAATGATGGTCTGTGCGATAATAAATATATTCATCTCTGTGCATACGCATTGTTTTGAAAATATTAACCGCTTTGGCATCGGAATTCAGTGAGCCGTAGATATAATCCATTGCAGCCGACTGATCGCATGTGTTGATACCTTTTCTGACATTATCCGAAATCATGATGTCAATGCTTGTAGGTACCAACATAGAATATACCCTGGTTTTATCCTTGAGCGCAGACGCTGTTTTGTTAACAACCTTTGCATATTTATCTGCAACAGGCTGATTGAACGAGCAATATTCATATCCTGCATTTCCGATAACAACTATGTTGGAAAGTGACTGCGTCACTTCGCCGATTTGGTCGGGTATTTCAGGCTCTTTTTCTTCAGTTGTAGTTTCACTTGCACCATCATTCGGCGACTCAATCGGGTTGCTCGGAGTCGGAATCGTTTCCTGAATATTATCATTCAAACCATAGATTCTGTTGCCGAAACCGCGCATTTCAGTAAGCTTTCCGCCCCTTGCAATAAGATGTTCTCTCATGGGAAATGTATCGGAATACCACGTATCAATACCTTTGAAAAACGTACCGTCAAACAAAGCTGTTAATGAAAAACTCGGAAACTTTGCAAGTTCTCTTTTCTCTTGTTCGGAAAAAGTCGGACGCAATGGAAACAGCATCGCAACAAACATGCCGATGAACATTACCGAGAAAAATGCAGCAGGTAAAATCAGCTTATAGCTTTTTATATATTTGCGCACACCATTTATATATTTTGCACTGTGCTTTCTTTTGTCAGTATTTTTCATAAATATCTCCCCTTTCCTATCAGAATTGGAAGTACAAAAACGGATTATAGCTGTCGCCCACAAGCACCATTGTTGACAAAATCAACAATGCAACCGGAACAACAATTTTTCTTGTAACATTAAAGATTGCAACCTCCGGATTCGATTTCGCCAACCCGGTTATCAGCTTACCGATATATTTCAAAAGCGGAGTTGCAGCGATAATCGCAACTATGAGGAAAACGATATTATTCTTAAGGAAAGTGTTTATTTCAAAATTGGTAAAACCGTTTCCGTTCAAACCGAACAAACCTTTAAACACTGCTCCTGCAAAGCCGAGATTTTTAAATTTGAAAAGTATCCATCCAAAGTAGACGACAACAAGCAGATATATTCTTGAAACAAAGGCAGGTGCTTTTTTGAGCAGATCACCAAGAAACAACCTTTCAAGCGTGATGAACACGAAGAAATAAAGTCCCCATAATACAAAGTTCCAGCTTGCGCCATGCCAAAGTCCTGTTAAGAACCAAACAACAAATGTGTTGAGAATCGTCCTTGCAAGGCCTTTTCGGTTTCCGCCCAGCGGTATGTAAACATAATCGCGGAAAAATGAGCCGAGCGACATATGCCATCTGCGCCAAAATTCAGCAACACTCTTTGAACAATAAGGATAGTCGAAGTTTTCCTTATAGTGGAAGCCTATCATCTCACCCATGCCGATTGCCATATCAGAATATGCTGAAAAATCAAGATAAATCTGAAGCATATAGAAAAGCATACCGAGCCACAAACCCATCGCAGGTCTTGCCTGCAAAATTGCAAGATTTCTGCTCGCATCAGCTGACGCAGACAAAGCCGAATCTGAAAGCAAAACCATGTCAGCAAGAGAGCCGCAAACATTGGCAAGAAGCGCTTTCTTTCCAAGTCCTACAGCAAAGCGTGATATGCCGCGCGAAATCTGGCTGAAGTTGGTACTGCGATGCATAATTTCACTGCATACGTCACTGTAGCGAACTATAGGTCCTGCTATACACTGATGGAACAAACTCGCATATAAAAGCACACATGAAAAATCTTTTTGTGCCTCAACTTCTCCGCGATATACATCAACAACATATGAAATCAGCTGAAATGTATAAAAAGAGATACCTATCGGCAGTGCAATTTGCAAAACACTTTTATCAGAACCTGTTATATGGTTAATGTTTTCAAGTATAAAAGTAAGATATTTGAATATACCGAGCAGTCCGAGATCAACAACGCACGCACCTACCATTGCAATTTTCGCCTTTGGGGTTCCGCGGTGTTTTTCTATCATAAGAGCAAGCAGGTAATCTGCCAAGGCTTCTGCAACAAGTAACAGAACATATTTGGGTTCACCCCATGCATAAAAAAAGAGCGAAGATACAAGCAAAACAATGTTTTTCTGCCTTATATCTTTAGCAAGAAAATAGGCAATTAAAGAAACAGGAAGAAAAAAATAAACAAAGAATAAATTCGAAAATACCATTTTAATCACCATATGCCATTTAGATATCAGATATCCGCAGACAATACAACATAAATATTACTGCAAAGAAATATTTATGCTCGCTCCTTTCATAATTTTTTGTGAGTGATACGCTGTTTTTCAATCAAAAATTCAATAGAAAATAATCTTGATCGGGAGATTAAATATACACCTAACGCAATTGATTTTATTGATTGTTTAGAACTAAAATCCTTAAAATTATCTTACAATTTTATTACGGTTTTGTTACTTTTGACGAAACATATTTTTGCGGTTAAAAGGCTCTGTCAGACGACTGATTTGTTCGATAACCTTTCATAAAACAAAGTTCTTTTTCATTCGCTTTTGCAATATTCATTGTGCTGCATCTGAATATTGAAGCGTTACCGTATTTACTGCGAATTTTATGAATCTGGCTCTCCAATCTTTCCATCTTTTCATTTTTCCGTGTATCACAAAAAAGGCTTAATTGAAAATTGCTGTTTTCACCAACCAAGCCGCATGCTCTTATCCCGACGGAGCGCACATTAGTTTCCCACTTCCAACATTCATGAAACAGCTGCATCGCAGCACTGAACAATACATCAACAAGCCTTGTCGGTTGTTCGAGTACCATTTGGTGCTCTCTGGTAACAAGATGTTCATCTCTGACACTTATCTGCACTAACGTTGCAAGAACATTGTTTTCACGCAAGCTTTTTGCAACCTTATCAGTCAGGTACAGCATAAGATTACTCACCTGCTGAGTTGATGTCAAGTCATATCTTGTTGTCATGCTCCGTCCGAAGCTTTTTGTAGGCGGCATCTGCATCTTTGAAAGCACAGGTGTTTTGTCGTATCCGTTGGCATTTTTCCAAAGCACAGCACCCATCTTTCCAAAATTCAGTTCAAGCGCCGAAACATCACATGCGGCAAGTTCACCGAGTGTGAATATTCCGATTGAATTAAGCCTTGCCTTGGTCGCTTTGCCTATGCCTATCATTGACTCGGCAGGCAGATGCCAAATGATGTTTTTGAAATTAGCTTTAGGAATTATCGTTACAGCATCAGGCTTTTTTAAATCAGAGCCGAGCTTTGCAAAGATTTTATTAAAACTAACCCCTACCGAAATTGTTAAGCCAACTTCTTCTTTTATACGTCGACGCAGTTCCTCAGCAATATTTTCACCGCTTCCGTAAAGCAGTACACTGCCTGTCACATCAAGCCAACATTCGTCAATTCCGAACGGTTCAACCAAATCTGTATATTCCTCGTAAATCGCTCTTACCTTTGCAGAAAATTCCAGGTACTTTTCATAATGCGGACTCACAAGAACCAAATCAGGGCATTTTAGTTGAGCCTGCCAGATTGCCTCGGCTGTTTGCACACCGAATTTTTTTGCTTTTTCATTTTTTGCAAGAACAATTCCATGCCTTTCCTCAACACTTCCGCAAACAGCAATCGGCACATTTGCAAGTTCAGGATTCAAAAACATTTCAACCGATGCAAAAAAGTTATTCAAGTCACAATGTAAAATTACTCTCTCATTCATTGAAATTACTTCTTTCAATATATATCGAACGTTTGTTCCTGTAATATAATAGCACAAATGTTCGGCAATGTAAAGAGGTAAATAAAGATAAATCAGATGTAATTTTTGACAATAGGGTTAATAATAAAAAACATCGTTATAAGGGAGTTCTATAAAAAAGTACAAAACAGAGTAAAACGAGTAAAAAAAATGTGAAGTGTTTATGTTTTTCAAAATTAAGAAAGGTTACATAAAATTTACTCTTTTTACTCTGCATAAATTGTTACAACAGTCGGGTTGCAGCACGTCATGCTGAATTATTCCTATCTACGATTAATTCTTTAAATAAAACCCATTCCTGTCTTTGCGGACAAAAATATAAGATCACGAATATACTAATCCGTGACCTCAACTATTCACTATTCCTTCATACCTATTACTTAAAAAAATCCATCTATGCACAATCAGATTCACAATAGACGCATCTGCACCGCAATATGTCATATATTCATTCTGAATTCAATTCAATATTTTATACATAAGCGATGCATTATCCTTGGTGGCATGCTCTGTTACGAGTAAGACCTCCGCTTTGATGAGATTCTCACCCATTTGTATTTCAATGATATCTCCGACCTTGACATCATATGATGCTCTGGCAACCTTTCCGTTGACTGTAACGTGTTTCGCATCGCATACTTCATTTGCAATGGTTCTTCTTTTAATAAGTCGGGAAACTTTTAAATATTTATCAAGACGCATAACTGAAACCTTTGAAATATTCTACCTTTCCTAAAATAATGTACTCTGAAAAAAAATCATTCGTGACAAAGTATAAGGGCTGTCCGAATTGAACAGCCCTCGCATGAACGAGCATTAATTATTTAACTGCGTTCTTCAAAGCTGAACCTGCTTTGAATGAGGGGATTTTTGCAGCAGCGATTTCGATCTTCTCGCCTGTCTGCGGGTTGTGACCTGTTCTTGCTGCTCTTTCCTTAACTTCGAATGTGCCGAAGCCGATGAGCTGAACTTTGTCACCTGCAACAAGTGCATCTTCAACTGCTGAAAAAACAGCGGCAACAGCCTTTTCTGCGTCTTTCTTTGAAAGCTCTGCCTTTTCTGCAACTGCGTTAACCAATTCAGTTTTATTCATTTGTGTTTCCTCCAAAGAGATATATTTTCCACAAGATCTGCCAATTGGTAAGGCAGACTTGAATGGATGCAAAAATTTTCTTTATCAATCATTTTGTCATGCCTTTGGCTTCATTCCAAAGTTTGTCAAGTTCTTCGATTGATGTTTCCTTCATGTTGATATTCCGCTCTTTAGCAAGCTTTTCAACAATCAGATAGCGTGAGATGAATTTATCGTTTGATGCGGTGAGAGCCTCTTCTGCATCAACATCAAGAAATCTTGAAATGTTGACCGCCGAGAACAGGACATCCCCCATTTCGTCGGTAATATCATCAATATTCTGCGACTTAACAGCAACTTTAAGTTCTTCAATTTCGCTGTAGAGTGCATCGTAAGCACCGTCAATTTCAGACCAGTCAAATCCATCTTTTTTTGCTTTGCTTTGAATCTTCTGCGCTCTCATCAATGCAGGAAGTTCCTTCGGAATCTTCTCCATTGACGAACCCTGGGTTTTCTGACCTTTGCTTTTACGTTTGATTGTGTCCCAATTATCAAGCACTTCATCAGAACCATTCACTTTTACACTTGCAAAAACATGCGGATGACGCTCAATAAGCTTTTTACAAATGCCGTCGCATACGTCATTAATGTCAAATGAACCGATTTCCCTTTCCATTTGAGCATGGAACACAACTTGAAGCATCGCATCGCCAAGTTCTTCACAAAGCAAATCTTTGTCTTTTTTATTAATAGCTTCGATAACCTCATAAGTTTCCTCAATAAAGGATTTCTTGATACTCTCATGAGTTTGCTCTGCATCCCAGGGACATCCGCCCGGAGCGCGCAGAATCGCCATGATCTCAACAAGATCATCAAAGCTGTATTTATCCTTGAAATTAAATTCAACCATTATTAAACTACCTCAAATGCGGTAAATATATTGCTGATTTATACCGACTTATCCTATTTTACCCTAATAATCCAAATTTTGCAAGGACTTTTGCAATTTTTTCTCCTTTTGGTATCATTTCGAGGTCATCTTTGGAAATTCCCTTAATAAATACCAGGATAATTGCATAAACTGCGCCGCCTGCACAAATTGCAAGCAGGGTTGAAATTTTTCCGTCTAATGCAAGTTTTGTTCCTAAAAGCCAATATGCAAAGGCGGCAGTGATACCGCATGAAGCCGCAGCAATTAATGGCTTAACAAAAATCGAAACAAAATTAATTTTCGTTTTAGTAACTTTCAACAATGAAGTCAGATTTATTGCGAGCATAAGTGCATAGCATATTGTTGTACTTACAGGTGCACCGTTGATGTTGATAGACGAATTACCTATAAGAATAAAGTTCATGAGTATTTTTACCGCAGAACCGATGGCGATTGTTTTAAGCGGTATATCGGTTCGTCCAACGGCTTGAAGCATATTTGTTATCGGCGAAGTTGACGCAAACAGGAAAACACCGAATCCGTAAGTACGAAGCAAGCTTGATGCAATCGGGAAAATATCAGGCTGCGAACTGTAAAGCAGACTCACAATAGGCTCTGCAAGTGCGGCCATTCCGATGCCGGCAGGAAGAGCGATCATCATCGTTACACGAAGAACTGATTCGATTGTAACTCTTATTTCGCGCTTATTTCTCTTTGCCCATGCAGTTGAAAGCGCAGGAATCGCACTGATGCCAAGCGTCAGCGTAATTGTCGGAATGAGATTTTTAAGGTTCAGCACTGTACCGTGAGTACCGTAAAGATAATCGACGATTTTTTCTTCAAGTGTGCCCGATGCTGTGAGCGATGCCGAATACATATTTTTGATAACATCGGCGCCAACCTCCATTGCATGAGCAAGACGCATACGGATGGTTGTATCATCAATGATATTGCTTACATTAAGAATAACTGAACTTAATGCAACGGGGGCAGCAATTCTGATAAGCTGCTTTCTTATAGATTTATCACTTTCGGCAGGCGGAGAATTAACGAGTTCCTCACGCGTGAAACCGAATCCGCGGCGCTTATATCTTATAAACAGATACAGCAAGCCGAACATTGAACCGAGTGTGACACCGAGAATCGCCACTGCTGCGGCATAAGGATACATCGCACTGAGTGCTTCCGCTTCATTTGTTACCTGAACACCGAAAACTGTTGCAGCACCGTTAACGGCATTTTTATGATAGGAATCGAGCCAATGATTAAAACATACATATGTTCCTGCAAGACCGAAAACCAATTTAATTACCGCTTCGATAACCTGCGATACACCTGTGGGAGTCATGTTTTTAAGACCCTCATAATAGCCTCTGAACGATGACATCTGACAACAGAAAACAATGCACGGTGCAACTGTAAGGATACTTATGTAATTTTGCGGGGAGTGTACCATTTTGGAATAAGGCACTGCAATTGCCGCAAGCAAAACCGTACCGAAAAGTCCAACCATAAGAAAAAGTCGTCTTGCAACGGTAAAAATACGCTTGGCATCTTGAATTCTGCCCATTTCAACATTTTGCGAAACCAGTTTCGAAACCGCAACAGGAAGACCTGCCATCGAGATTGCATAAAGCGGATTATACACGGCATATGCACCCTGGAAATAAGCATAACCCTCAACAGTGATAAGGTTTGTAAGCGGTATTTTATAAAGTGCTCCTATAAGTTTAACGAGTACGGTAGCAATTGCAAGCACACCCGCCCCTGTTAACAAACTCTGTTTCTTTCTTTCTGCCAAAATAACATCTCCTTTGTTTAATCGGCTTAAGTCAACGAATTTTCTCAGCAATGAATTACAGTATACACTAACCCTACCTGTTCGGTCAAGTATATTGAATGTTTCAGTGTATAATTAAGATTATTTATCGCTGAATTCTTTATAGAACTCACTTATTCGTTCTTTACGTCTGATTATCTCATCAAAGCCGTTTATATATTCATACGGATATTTATAGTTAAAAATACGTTCAATTTCACTTGAAA
>JAMPDR010000076.1 GCA_023665555.1 Ruminococcus sp. | reverse complement strand
TTTCTAAGTCTGCGAGCGAAAGCTGATTCGGTGTGATTCCGAAACCGACGGTATAGTCCGGATGGAAGAAGAAAAATGGTATTTTTGCGCCCGTGAATTGTGTGTTCACGGGCTTTCTTTTTTCTAAAAAGCGGTTTCCCCTGATCACGGAAAGGTTGATCAAAATGAAAAACAAAAAATCAATGAATCTTCTCGTAAAACTTGTAACTGTTGCAATGCTTTCGGCAGTGGCATTTGTGCTCTATTTGCTTGAGTTCCCGATCCTGCCCGGCGCATCACATCTTCAACTTGATTTGGGCGATATTCCTGCACTTATCGGTGGTTTGGTGTGCGGCCCTGTGTGGGGAGTGGTAATTGAATTTATAAAGAATGTACTTCAGCTTTTTGTTAAAGGGTTAGGTTCTCAGATGGGATTCGGAAACGTAATGAATTTCATTGTAGGTTCGGCTTACATCGTGCCGTTTTGTCTTGTATATAAATCCATGAGCAAAAAAGAGGAAATCAAAAAGCCTGTTGCAGTTACTGTTGCAAGCATTGTGGGAATCATTTCGATTCTTGTTATCGGCATCGGCGGCAACTATCTCATCGACCCGCCGTATTTCAAATATTTCCTCGGTGTTGAACTCACAAGCGAAACACTTTGGCCGGCAATCTGGTCAGCAACGGCACTGAATGCAGTTAAGGGTGTAATGCTAAGCATCGTAAGTTTCCCAATCGTTCTTGCACTTTTGGACAGACTTAAAAAAGTTGCAAAGTTTTAAGTGACATAAATTAATATCCGCACCTGATATCTCGCAGTCAGGTGCGGCATTTTTAGTAAACGCTGAATAAATCGCAGTACGCTTCTCGTTTGCATAAAGTTCCATCACATCGCACAGAATTTCTGACGGTGAGATAAGTGTACAGGATTTAATCTTTATTCAAAATCACTGTAATGCTTTCTTGCATATTCAGCAGTCAACTCTTCTATTGACTCCGTTTCATAAATTTCATAATATGCTTCGTCAAAATCATCGAACGGATAGCGGTTGTTTTGTTCTTCAAAATTATCAACATCATCAATAATGAACGAGTCAAGTTCATACGGTGAAATGTTGTTATCTCTTAGGAAGTTATCATAAAGTTCATATATTTTGTCTGCTCCGACTTCTTTGAGATACTGAGCAACAAGCGGTGCAGTAACTCTGCTTGAATTAACAAAGAACTGGCACAAGCCGCCGTTCTGAATCTCTGCATCAAACAGGTTAAGAACGAAAAATACTTTTTTTGCTCCGCTGAAAGCGTTAAGGCTTTCTTCGATATCATCTGTTTCTCCGATACGGTAAGAGAGGGCACTGTGCAGCTTTTCATTACTGTCAAGTGCAAAAACTTCATCGTTGGTCATTGCAAGATAGAAGTCCTTTTCTTCCTCAATTGTTTTTATAAGATTTTTTACTTCTTTATGTATTTGAACCAGTTCTTTAATTTTCCCGAAAATCCCCATTACCTTACCTCCGAAATGAATTTTTTATCAGTATATCATTGTGCTTGGGCAATGTCAATATGGCGCATTTTTCAAGGATTTATGTTTTTTCATCGTAGACGGGAAAACATGGCAAATAAATCTTCTTAGCTAACATGCCCGGCTTTGCGTGACTTTGATTTTATAAATCCGTATTAATTGTCAAATATATGAGATTAAATAAAGCACTGTAAAATAGCTGCTTTATTTACTCTGCGGACTGGATTTTACCGATAGGAACGAACTTTAAGCGCATCATATTCGTATGCAGTATTATCATAAAAAAGTCTTAAAATACGGCAAACATCTTGACATATGCGCTGATAGGTGTATAATTAAATTACATAATTCAAAGCAAATGCTGTGAGGCTTTTGCAAATAACTTCCTTATTATGAGCAGCTGAGGGAACAGGCCCCGTGAAGCTCGGCAACCTGCATTTGTAAGGTGCTAAATCCTGCGGTACGACCGGAAGATAAGGCTTAATGCTAATAACGGCGGTCGGCGATGACTGCTGTTTTTCTGCTTATAAGGGGATTTTTCTAATCATTTGATCCATAAAACAAAGGAGATTTTTAAAATGGCAAAATATCTTTTCACTTCAGAATCAGTAACGGAAGGACATCCTGATAAAATCTGCGATCAGATTTCAGACGCTGTCCTTGATGAAATTTATAGACTTGACCCGATGGCTAGAGTTGCTTGTGAAACAACCGCAACAACAGGCCAAATCATGATCATGGGCGAAATCAGCACCAACTGTAAAATCGATGTTGAAGCTGTCGCAAGAAAAGTAGTTTGCGACATAGGATATGACGATCCGTCAAAGGGTTTCGACGGCAACACTTGTAAGGTTATTGTTGTTCTTGATGAGCAGTCAAGTGATATTGCAATGGGTGTTGATAAATCATTTGAACTTAAAGACGGTGAAGAGGATGAATATAATCTCAACGGTGCAGGCGACCAGGGTATGATGTTCGGCTTTGCCTGCGATGAAACTCCGGAACTTATGCCTTTGCCGATATCACTTGCCCACAAACTTACAAAGCAGCTTACGAAGGTGAGAAAAGACGGTACTTTGTCCTATCTTCGTCCCGACGGAAAAAGCCAGGTTACGGTTGAATATGACGGCGATAAGCCTGTGGCTGTGACTGCAATTGTTGTTTCAAGTCAGCACAGCGATGATGTTACACTTGAACAAATCAGAAAAGATATTACCGGGTACGTTATCAATCCTGTTATTCCTCAGGAGTTGATGCGTGATGATACAAAGATTTTCGTTAATCCAACAGGACGTTTTGTTGTTGGCGGACCTCAGGGTGACAGCGGACTTACCGGCAGAAAAATCATCGTTGACACTTACGGCGGATATTCGCGTCATGGCGGCGGCGCATTTTCGGGTAAGGATCCGACAAAGGTTGACCGCAGTGCGGCATATGCGGCAAGATATGTTGCCAAAAATATTGTTGCGTCAGGACTTGCATCAAAATGCGAGGTTCAGCTTGCATATGCAATTGGTGTTGCAAAGCCGGTTTCAATTATGGTTGAAACTTTCGGCACTGCAAAGGTGAGCGAAGAGAAAATTTCAGAAGCCGTAGGTAAGGTGTTTGATCTTCGCCCGGCTGCGATTATTGATACACTAAAACTTCGTGCTCCGATTTATCGTCAGCTTGCATCATACGGCCATGTCGGACGCGAGGAACTTGATGTTCAGTGGGAGAAAACAGACAAGGTTGATGAGCTTAAAAAGCTTGCCGGAGTTTAATTATGAATACCGTCAATCTACCGTCTGCATATGAGAAAATTATGGAATTTGACCTTGTAAGAAACCGAAAAGAGGTTATTATAGTCAATGCCATTTCCATTGTGCTGACAGTGCTGATGCTTGCCATCGGTATTTTCAGTTTCGGCAGTGAGCGACTCAGTGAGTTTTTGCTGACAGATAGTTTTGAAGAGTTCAACAGTCTTGTGTTCAAGTGTGTAATCACGATTTTGCTGTGCATGATAGTGATAATACTTCACGAGATGATACATGCAGCGTTCATAAAGCTTTTTTGCAAGGATTGCAGGCTGAAATTCAGTCGAAGATTGTTTTATGCTTATGCATCAAGCAATGCTTATTTTGATAAAAAGTCATATAACATCATTGCCGTTGCGCCGCTTCTGATTATCGGAGTGATTTCTTTGGGTGCATGTTTCCTTGTTCCGATTGAATGGTTTTGGGTCTTTTATATTGTTGAAGTTATTAACGTGTCAGGTGCGGCAGGCGATATTTATGTTTTTGCAATTACATCCAGGATGCCAAAAGATATTCTTATCAATGACACAGGCAGAACGATGGGTGTTTACGGCAAAAGGTGAAAATAATTCATAATGCTTAATTCGTAATGCGTAATTGCGGGGAAGATTTTACTAATGGTAAGATTCAGTCCGCAGAGATAGGTACTACGAAATGCATGTTCAAATTTTGCCATGTACAAAATGCACATTTACACAGGGAGGATTTAAAATGCTTAATCTATTGACTTTATCTCAACTTCACGGCAAGCTGATTGCTTTTGAAGGGATACTTTCATTTATTCCGTCAACCTTGGTTAATATCATTTGCACCGTGTCGGCAATTTTGGTGATTTTCTTTTCAACCAAATATCGCAATGGTGAACATAAAGTAATTTATTATGTTCTTGCGGTTTTCTTCCCGATTATTGCTTTGATTGTGTTTGCAATCAAGCGCAAGGAGATGAACGGTGTCGGCATGAAAGTTTGTCCGTCATGTCACCGTAAATATCCGCAGGAGTTTGTGACTTGCTATCAGTGCAACATTGAATTGCCGCCGTTTAATGCTAAAAAGAAGAACGCAGAAAAAACAGCTGCAATTGTCCTGTCAGTTGTGTTTGCCTTTACGTTTGCTTTCAGCCTTGTTGAAAATGTCACATATATTGCAGATACTGTAATCACAATGATCAGCGGCATATCTGACGATAACGATTATGAAGATTGGTACGGCAACGGGTACAGTTACAGAAAAGGCTTTAAAGATGAAAGCGGCGAAATTTGTTATTATGACATGAAAGGAAATGCTTATTCAGACCCTGATGAGGTTGCTCTTTATAATAAAGACGGTGTAAAGTTTGTTTTCAGCAACGCAACCGAGATGTATCAAGGTACAGACGGAACATCAATCAATGCCTTTAATGCATATGTTGATGAAACAGGTTATATTATTTCCCTTGATTATGATGAGTTATATGCCGGTGTGAACGGCTATGTTGACGAGGACGGTAATAAGTATTATGACGCAATGTCTGTCAGTTGGGACAAGGATGGTAAGATGATTACCGAGTGGGAAGAGTAAAAGATTATATATTACACAAAGACCCTGCAAGGCCTAATGCTTTGCAGGGTTAATTTTCTTATATCGATTCCAAATAAACTGCAAGCAGCTTTAGTGCTGTTTCTTTATTCTTGGGGTTGCATGCAGATAGCCTTTCAAAAAGTTCATGCTGTTTATAGTCAAGCGATGATTCCTCGGTCAGAATTTCATCCGGGGTTATGTGCAGTGCATCGCAGATGTGAAGAACCGTTTCGGTTCGCATGTTGACGCTGCCGCGCTCAATGTCGGCATAGGTTCTGTCGGAAAGCCCTGCCGCCTCGGCAACCTCCGCCTGAGTCATGCCGCACTTTTTTCTTATGGCATATAATCTGTTGCCAATTTCAACCATATCAAAAATAAGCATTATTCTTCCTCCTAAAAGTGTGTATATAGGAACTATACTTCCTAATCCACTTGACAAACAGGAAGAATAGTGCTATATTTTAGGAAGAATAGTTCCAAATAGACTTTAATTATATCAATTTACAGTCCATAAAATCAGGAGAGTGGCAAAATGCAGAGTTTAATTTTTGTTTTCCCCGCCGCAGGCGGGGAAAACAAATCCTCGCTGTTGACACTCAAAAAATCAGATTATGCTTGAAGTTGGTATGATTATTTGATATAATAGGGTCACCACATCAAATTGAATAGAACTAATATAAAGCCACTTTGGAATGGTGTTTTTTGCTTTTGCAAAAAATGCTGACTTCAATGTCCCATTCTTTAGTGGTGTATATTCGATTTGGTGTGGTAGCTAATCGAGGTCATGCATTTTTCGTGTGTGCATAACTTCGGTTTGCACACACTTTTTGTTTTTAGGAGGGTAGGAGAGAGGCTTTACACGAAGAAATGAAATTTTATAAATGAAAGGAATGTTAATGATGAAAAAATTGTTAGCAGTGTTTCTTACAATAGTTATGCTCTTTAGCTGTATTCCTATGGCAATATTTGCTGTAAACGATGATTCGATGTCAATTGAAAACGGAGATATCGACTTGACAGCTGATTCTACTATCGGTGAGATACTTGCAGAAACTATTAGTGATGAAACAGATGTAAGTTCAAGCTACAGTGTAACTGCGATTGAATTTAACGATAGTAAAGCAACAGTAACATATACTTCCGAAAGCGATTGCACACTTTTAGTCGGTATTTATGATGAAGTAACAGGAGAAATGCTTACTTACAGCAAAGAAAACGTTTACGATTTTGAAAAAACTGCAACAGTGAGTTTTGAAGAAAACGCATTGCCGGAATATTTTGTTGTTAAGGCTTATCTTGTTGACAAAGAAGGAGCAGCACTTTGCAAAAATTACGTAAGCTATATTTATACAGAAGCTTTTGAAAAAGACTTTACAAATGTGACAGTTAACGATTTCGATGAAGAAAAAATCATCAACCTTGATGATAGTGACATCACTAATTTTGCTGTTATTGCTGACACCACAGAAAAAATTAAAGCAGGAACTGATTCAAACATTCTTCAAAGTGATTATTTTGAAGATGAAGTGTATACTTTTACAAATATAAATTCTGAAATTGCTTCTCTCAAAGAGGGTGATATCTTTTGGTATGATACAGGAGATGACACAGATGTCATTATCATAAAAATAAAAGATATTAAAATTAATGGAACTACTGCTATTATTACTCCTGATAAAACATCACTTGATGAAGTTTTTGACTATGTTAAGATTGATGAGAGTGACGATGAATATGAAATGTATTTTACCCCTTACTATGACGAAAGCGATGAAAATGATGATGAAGTCGAAACCTATAATACTCGAAGTATTCAGAAAGTGAAAACGAATATAGAAGGAACGAAGTCAGTATCCGCCAGCTATCCGTTCGGTAACGGCGAGGGATGGAAAATAAATGAAAATGTTAAGGTTACCGGTTCGATTACACTTAAAGTTGGTGCAACAGTCAAAGTTTATTACAAGTCAAGTTGGTTTAGTGATAGTTATCTGCAAGTTGAAGTAAGTATTTCACCGTCATTTAAAGTAGATGCTACTATTAGTGCAAAGATGGAAGACAAAGCTATTAAAAAAATTGGTGATGTTTCAATTTCTCCTTGTGCAGGTTTATATATCAGTTTCACCCCTTCAATAGTATTAAAGGCTTCGGCGAAAATCACCCTTTCAGGTACGCTCACAACAAAAGCCGGATTTGAATATAACAACATTGAGGGGTTTGTTAATAAATGCGAAGCTCCAAGCTTTAAGCCAGAAATAAAAATCGAGGGAGAGTTTTTCTGTGGTATTGATATGACTCCTCATGTGAGTATAATCCACGAAAAAGTTGCGGACGCAGGCATAACTGCCGAAGCGGGATTCACAATTAAAGCAAAAAATGCAAAAAAGTCAGACACTCATTCTTGCAATGCTTGTCTGGATGGAGATATAGACTTTAATATTGAGATAAGTGCTTATGTCACGTTTTTAAACAAATCTAAGCCAAGTGTAAAACTTTTTGATCTAACCGCTAAACTTGCTGATTTTTATTATTCTATCGATCATTTACAGTTTGGTTGGGGTGAATGTCCGTATGATACAAAGTCTGAACCGGTTGAGTTCAATGGGCATTACTATAAAATTTTTGATACATCTGCGACATGGACAGAAGCTGCTGAATATTGCACATCAATTGGAGGACATCTAGTAGTAATTACATCTCAAAATGAGCAGAAATTCATAGAAACTATTTTAAAGTATGGTACAAAAAATATATATTGGTTAGGCGCTGTTAAAAATTCATCTCATAAGTTTGAATGGATAACGGGAGAAGATTTTATTTATACTAATTTCAGTTTTAATCAACCAGATAATCCAACAATAGAAAATGCATTAATGATGTATAAAAAAAATAATCCATATTATCCAAGCGGATATGGTCAATGGAACGATTTAAAAGACGATGGAACTATGACAAATCAAAATGATTTCTTCGGTGCTGATAATTTCGGCTTGATTTGTGAATGGGAAAGTTATAGAGATTACAAGAAAAGCAGTTCTAAACTCGAAACCAAATCAACAAAACGATCTGCACCAGCTAAGATATCAGCACAAAATATTTCAGTGTTAGAAGAGATCGACGGCGGATTTTTTGAAAATAAGATCGAATTTACCGCCACAGCTGAAAATATTTATATGCTTTATTCTATTGACGGCAATAAAAATATAAAATATATTTCACAGGGAACAGCCAACAAAAACGGAAATGTTGAAGCACCATTCTTCAATAATGTCGATACTGATACTTACATAGTTGGTGATTTTGGTGATGGAATTATTAGCTTACCTATAAAAGTAATAGAACATGTTCACGAGTATAGCGAAGATGCAATTGCGGCGACTTGCGAAGTTGATGGATATGTAACATACACCTGTTCATGCGGCAAAAGCTACACCGAAATAATTCCGGCAACGAATCATGTGAATGCATATTTAATAAAAACAGTAAATGCAACTTGTACAACAGACGGTTATACGGTGGGAACATTTTGCCCCGACTGTAAACAATATATTAATGGGCATGAGGTAATCCCATCAACAGGACACACCGACAACAACAACGACGGTAAATGCGATGATTGTGGTATAGATTTAGGCACATCTAACCCATCAGATAATTGTGATCACATTTGTCACAAGACGGGATTTATGGGCTTCATCTATAAAATCATTCGTATTTTCTGGAAAATATTTAAGACAAACCAATATTGCGCCTGCGGCGTAGCACACTATTAAATAACAAAGGGGAACGGTGAAAGCCGCTCCCTTTTTATCTCTCCAACAGTTAAAATGGATAAAACTTCGACCTGAGCAACCGCTCAGGTCGAAGTTTTATGCGCTTACTCTTCCTCGAACATATCCTTGCCGAGTCCGCAGGTGGGGCATACCCAATCTTCAGGTACGTCTTCCCAAGCAGTGCCGGGAGCGATGCCATTGTCAGGGTCGCCGAGTTCGGGGTCATATACATAGCCGCACGGGCATACATATTTAGCCATTGTTGTCACCTCTTGTGAAATTAATTCAGCGTTTGCTTAACCGAAGTAACGAGCAAGAAGTCCTGCAAATGCCTTGCCGTGTCTTGCTTCATCTCTTGCCATTTCATGAACTGTGTCATGGATAGCGTCAAGACCGAGTTCCTTTGCTTTCTTTGCAAGTTCAGTTTTGCCCATTGTTGCGCCGTTTTCAGCTGCAACTCTCATTTCAAGATTCTTCTTTGTGCTGTCTGTAACAACTTCGCCGAGAAGTTCAGCAAACTTTGCCGCGTGTTCTGCCTCTTCATAAGCAGCTTTTTCCCAGTAAAGACCGATTTCGGGATAGCCTTCTCTGAAAGCAACTCTTGCCATTGCAAGATACATGCCTACTTCTGAACATTCGCCGTTGAAGTTAGCACGAAGACCTTCAATTATTTCAGGGTCAACGTCTTTTGCAACACCTACGATATGCTCAGCAGCCCAAGTTGTTGCGTTCTCTTCACGAACAGCCATCTTAGCTTTGCAGATGGGGCATACGTCGATCGGCTCGTCACTTTCATAGCCGCATACGGGACAATAGTACTTTTTCATAATTGTGTTCCTCCAAAAAAATATATGATTTTTATACAAAAGACATTAATATGTTATGCCTTTGTTAGTGTGATTAATCGCACACAGAACTTTTTTTGCAGTCAGGGCAGATGCCGTAAAACATCAAAGTGTGCGAGTTGACTTCGCCGTCAAAATCGTTCGGCAGATGATTGAGCGACTCCTGATATTTTATCGGAATGTCTATCATTGCGCCGCACTGCCTGCATGAAAAGTGATAATGCGGTGAGTTGTTGCCGTCAAAGCGGTCTGCATCCACTCCGGGGATACGCAAAACGGTTTCATGCTCAACAAGCAGGTTGAGGTTGCGGTAAACAGTTGCCAGGCTCAAAGCGGGGTAGTCACGCTTAAGTTCAAAATACAACTGCTCGGCGGTCGGATGGTCGCAACGGCATTGAAGAGCATGAAGTATAGCATCGCGCTGTTTACTGTTCTTCAACTTTACCATGGCTAAACTCCAAAACGATAATGATTATTACTATTGTTATTATAGTCCAAAAAATGGAAATGTCAAGGGGAATAAGGAAGAATTTTGAAATAATATTATGATGCGGGGAAGATTGTGCGTGGCGGTAAGATTGAGTCCGCATAGGAGAATAACTGTTGAATAGTTTTACTCGTTAATGGTTGGATTGCTTGTCCTATTTAAAATATAATCAACAGATACTCCGTAGAAATCTGCAAGCTTAATTAAAATAGCTGTTGGTATATCATTTTCACCTGTTTCGTATTTTGAATATCCTGTTTGGCTCATTCCGAGCATTTTTGCAATTTTAGTTTGATTTATGTCATGATCTTCGCG
This sequence comes from Ruminococcus sp., assembly GCA_023665555.1. Taxonomy (GTDB): domain Bacteria; phylum Bacillota; class Clostridia; order Oscillospirales; family Acutalibacteraceae; genus UBA6857. Next base: position 1,888 of record JAMPDR010000076.1, on the reverse strand, counting down.
CAAATCACGGATTCTTTTATACATATTATCACCTTATACATAATGGATTTTCATGTATAAGAATAAGTTAATCTGAAACAGGCTATTGACTTTCAATCTGTTTTAGGTTAAAATTAGGCTAAAATTAAGGAGGACATAACAGTGAAAAGAATAAGTTTAAAAATAATGGTCGCTTGTTTTGTAGTGATTACGATTGTAATGGCAGTACCTACGGTTGCTGTGGGTGCCGATGTTGTTGAAAGCGGAAAATGTGGTAATTCTGTTAATTATATCCTTGATAGTGATGGAGTGCTTACTATTTTTGGTAGAGGGGATATGTATGATTATGAGTGGAGAAACTCTCCTTTTTACAATAATTATTCAATTAAAAATGTTACGATTGAAAATGGAGTAACAAGTATAGGTGCGTATGTATTTTATGATTGTGATGAATTAACAAGTATAACTATTCCAAATGGCATAACAAGTATAGGTGATTCAGCTTTTCGTGATTGCAACAGCTTAACAAGTATAACCATTCCAGAAAGTGTAATTAAGATAGGTGATATTGCGTTTTATGATTGCGACAGATTAACAAGCGTAACCATTTCAAGTAGCGTAACAAGTATAGGTGATTCTGCATTTTTGTATTGCAAAGGTTTAAAAGAAATAATTGTGGATATAAATAATGAATATTATTCAAGTAATGATGGAGTACTATTTAATAAGAAAAAAACGGAGTTGATTTTATTTCCGACTGGGAATGAAAAGGCTACTTATGTAATTCCACAAAGCGTAACAAGCATAAGTGAATTTGCGTTTTATGATTGTATCAGCCTTACAAGAATAACGATCCCAACTAGTGTGACAAGCATAGGCGATAGTGCATTTAGAAATTGTAGTAATTTGGTAAGCGTGGTTATGCCAAACAGTATAACAAGCATTGGATCTTTTGCGTTTTGTAATTGCAGTGGCTTAACGGATATAAGTATACCATGCAATGTAAAAAGTATTGAATACTTTACTTTTGGTGATTGCAGTGCATTAACAAGTATAAGCATACCAAACGGTGTAACAAGCATAGGTGAATATGCATTTTCTGGTTGTAGTGGTTTAAAAAGTATAGTTATACCGAACAGCATAACGAGCATGGGTGGCGGTTCATTTTACAACTGTGACAGTTTAACAAGTGTATATATTACAGATTTGGGAGCATGGTGTAATATTTCATTTTCGGATTTTACCAGCAACCCATTATATTATGCACATAATCTGTATATAAATGGAACTCTTGCAACCAACATAACCATTCCCGATAGTATAACAAGTATAGGCAAGAGCGTGTTTAATAATTGCAGTAGTCTGACAAGTGTAATCATTCCAGAAAGTGTGACAAGCATAGGCTATGGTACATTTGTAGATTGTAGCAATTTGGTAAGCGTAAGCATGGGAAACAGTATAACAAGTATAGATAGTCACGCGTTTAGAGATTGTATTAATTTAAAAAATATAATCATACCTAACGGTGTGACAAATATAGATTATAGGGCATTTGCTGGATGCAGTAGTTTGACAAGTGTAGTCATAGGAAACGGTGTGACACGTATAGCTCCTTATGTATTTGAGGAGTGTAGTAATTTAACAGATATAACTATGTACGATAGCGTAACAAGTGTAGACTATGGTGCATTTTATGGTTGCAACAAACTGAAGGATGTATATTATTACGGTTCAAAAACCGAATGGAGCGAAATTTCAATAGAAGAGGGTAATGATGATCTTTTAAATGCTAAAATTCATTTTATGAAAGAAGAATGTACCCACAACTACACCTCAAAAGTAACCAAAGCTGCAACCTGCACTTCAACAGGAACAAAAACCTACACCTGTTCATGCGGTGACACCTACA
>JAMPDR010000075.1 GCA_023665555.1 Ruminococcus sp. | reverse complement strand
AGGCATCGCACTTTGACTGCGACATTCGTAGGTTCAAATCCTGCCATCCCTGCCATGAAAAGAGCACTTTTTCGGAAGTGCTCTTTTCAATGAAGCAAATCCATCACCTGTTTAATGAAATGTGTAAGGTATTCAATGTTTCTTAAAATTGCAGTTATTTGTGTTATTACTTTAGTATTGTTAGCATTGTCTTGGCTCGAATACAAAATATTAAAACGCATACTCGCCTATGATGACCTTGACTACAGATTTGATCGAATTTTAATATATAATATAGGAATTATTGCATGTATCATCATAATGCTGTGGCGGTTGATGTAAAACAGTTATATGACATATAAAATAAAAGTACTACATAAACGGGAGGCTTTCTAATGCAAACTTCAATTAATGTTAAAAACATTCCGAAACAACGATTATCCGTGAAAGCACAGATGTTGGCAACTGTTATCGCAATTGTGGGTGCTGTTGCAATTCCGCAGCTTCTTCATGTAATCGGCGCTGCAACAGGTCATGGCACCAATCTTGGTGAAACATTTTTACCGATGCATCTTCCGATTATACTGGTAGGTCTGCTTGCAGGTCCGTATGCAGGCGCAATTTCCGGCTTTTTTGCACCGCTTATAAGCTTTGCATTATCAAATATGCCGGGAATTATAATGCTTCCGTTCATGATGATCGAACTTTGCGGATATGGTTTGGTTTCCGGGATGCTCAAAAACGCAAAGATACCTGTAATTGCAAAAGTATTAATAACACAGGTTGGAGGCCGTTTAATACGTGCATGTGCAATTTTGCTTTCTGTTTATGCGTTCGATAATCAAAATGTAAACATTGCTGTTATGTGGAAAAGCATTACTGCTGGTATTATTGGTCTGGCCTTACAGTGGATTTTACTTCCGTTTATAGTTCATGTTGTGGATAAAGTAAAGAAATATGAACAATGATTTAGCAAAAGCCATGAGTTTGATGCGTGAAAAAGGCTATACATGCGTCTTATGTAAAAGTGATATTCAATATGTAAGTAATGAACGAGGTGTTAAGCCGCTTCTGCAATGGCTTGAAAAACGCACAGATTTAAGCGGTTTTTCCGCATCAGATAAAGTAATAGGCAAAGCAACAGCGTTCTTGTATATCATTGCAAGGGTCAAAGCAGTTTATACCGATGTTATCAGCGAATCCGCTCTGAACTTGCTTGAAGATTATAATATTGCGGTATATTACGATAAAGTAGTTTCAGCGATACGCAACAGAACAAACACAGGTTTCTGTCCGATGGAACAAGCCGTTAAAGATATTAATGATCCTGTAGAAGCACATACAGCAATAGTAGATAAAATAAATCAGTTAAAAAAAATAATATAATTATTTAAGTCCCTGAATTTTTTTGATTTGGGGACTTGAATTTTTACAACTTTGACGATATAATCCTGATAACCTATATTTTTGATAGGCTTTTACAGAGTGGAGGAAAGTCATGAATAAGTTATTTACACAATTATTAAGAACGAATTTTCGTTATGGTCGATGTTGAATGAAATTCTATTTATGATAAACAGCGAAAAATAAAATGACTTGATATAGATTTGAAATTATATTTTGTCGAAAAAGTGTTTACAAAAAAATAGTTAGCTGTTATAATACTAAAGGTTTATGCCACAATAAAAAATTTTAAAACGCAGGAGGAAAAAATGAAACTTATCTACAACGTACAGGACAAGCCAAAGTTCTCACAAACGCTCGTTTTTGCATTTCAGCAGATGATTGCAATTATGGCGGCAACATTGCTCGTACCGATGATCATGACCGGCTACGGACTTCCCGCTGATCCGGCAGCAGCTCTATTCGGAGCAGGTTTGGGAACAATAGTTTATCTTCTCATCACAAAAAGACGCAGCCCCGTATTCTTGGGCAGTTCATTCACATTTCTTGGCGCTTATTCAGCAACGATTAGCCAAAATTACGGCTATTGGGGTGTATTGATCGGCGTTGCATTTGCCGGATTGGTATATGTTATTATCGCCCTTATCATCAAGTTTGTTGGTTCGGCATGGGTAAACAAATTAATGCCTGCCGTTATTATCGGACCTATTGTAACTCTCATCGGTCTTAGTCTTTCGGGAACAGCAACAGGTTGGATGCAAACAAACGGCGGTGAGCAATATAATTTCGTTACAATTCTTATCGGCCTATAACCTTCTTTGCAATTGTTATTGCATCAGTTAAAGGCTCAAAAACAATCAAGCTTATTCCTTTCATTGTTGGTATCGGTGTTGGTTATCTTGTTGCATTGATTTGTACACTTATCGGCAGAGCTGCTAACATTGAAATTCTTCAAGTACTCAGTTTCCAATCATTTACTGATGCATTTAGTGATTTCGGTATTACGAGCATTATTGATTACCCCAAGTTCTTCCTTCTCAAGGCTATTCAAACAAAGGGTACATACGGTGCAATTGATCTTGCAGCAATCGGCAACATTGCTTTGATTTTCGTACCTATCGGTGTTGTTGAACTCGCTCAGCACATTGCTGACCATAAGAACCTTGGTTCAATCATCGAGAAAGATCTTATCACAGATCCCGGTCTTGATAAGACTCTCATGGGTGACGGTGTTGGTTCAATCATTGGCAGCATCTTCGGCTGCTGTGCAAACACAACTTACGGCGAGTCCATCGGTTGTGTTGCTATCACAGGTAACGCATCAATCATCACTATCTTCACTGCATCACTCGGTTGTATGATTCTCTCATTCTTCACACCATTTGTTGCATTGATTAACTCCATTCCGAAATGTGTAATGGGCGGTGCTTGTATTGCACTTTACGGTTTTATCGCAGTTTCCGGTTTACAGATGCTTAAAAAGGTTGATCTTGGCGATAGTAAGAATCTCTTTGTTGTCAGTGCAATCCTTGTTACCGGTATCGGCGGACTGACATTTAACTTCGGCCACAACAATATCACAGGCGGCGCAATCCTTTCAATCACATCACTTGCTGTTGCGTTGATTGTAGGTATTGTTACAAACCTTATTGTTAACAACGGAAAAATGAGCATTGATCCTGAAACAACTGATGGTCTTACCGGTGCAGTTGATAACATGGAAAATGTTGAAATTAAAAACAAAGACTAATTCATAAATAATATAAGCTCCGGTCTTTCGATAATGAAAAATCCGGAGCTTATGTAAATTTTTTAAACAGGCAATTCGTCCAAATTGTTTTCACTGTACACAGGAATATCGTTATCTATGAGAAGTTGAGCGGTGACACCGTTACCGTCGCACATTTTACCTGTGAATGTTCCGTCATAGATTCTGCCTGTACCACATGAAGGACTTTTTGCTTTAAGAATTGCAAAATCAACCTTATTGAGTTTTGCGAGATATAGCGCGGTTTGAGCACCTCGCATATATTGCTCTGTCACATCTTCGCCTTGATTATTTATCAGTCTGCTACCTTGTATTTCGGCAGGCGGTCGGGGAGTGGCAAGTCCTCCGGCTTGTTCGGGGCAAACACCGATGAGCGTGTGAGATTGTGAGAGATTGATGATTTCATCACAAGCACATCCATCACCTTTATATCTGCAATCACAACCTAACAAACAGTTACTGACTAATATTTTAGCCATAAATATCCTCCTAACTGGTTTAGTTTACGGTAATGTTATCACAAATATCAGTCAGTGTCAAATCAAATGATAAACAAAGAAGCAAAAGGAGATTACAATGGAAGATTTTTTGAAAAATGTAACAATTTTTGAGCATCCGCTTATTAAACATAAAGTTACACATCTTTGTGATATTCACACAGGCTCTAAGGAGTTTTCTGAAATAGTTAAGGAAATTTCAATGCTCATGGGATATGAAGCACTTAAAGATCTTAAGATGAAAGACGTTGAAATTCAAGCACCGCTCATGAAATTCGATTCTCCCGTTCTTGACGAGGATTTCACAATCGTGCCGATTTTGCGTGCAGGACTCGGAATGATTGATGGCCTGCGTTCACTTTCACCGACAGCCAAAGTAGGTCATATCGGTCTTTTCCGTGACGAAGAAACACTTCAGCCGCAAAAGTATTATTTCAAGATGCCGGTTGATGTTGCTGACGGTCAGGTTATCATCGTTGACCCTGCGCTTGCAACAGGCGGTAGTGCAGAAGCCGCTATTCGCTTTATCAAAGAATGTGGATGCAAAAAAATTAAGTTTATGTGCATTATATCTTCAGAGGTAGGAATACGTAAACTTGCGCAGGCACATCCTGATGTGCCTATTTATACGGCTAAGTATGTGCCGGGTCCGCTTAATGAAAAAGGATATATTTATACTGCATTTGGTGATGCCGGTGACCGTGTTTGCGGAACTTGTAGCTACAAACCGGCAGAATAAAATAATCTAAATTTTGATAGCCGACGGCAAACAACGATAGAATTTTGACTATGTTCGTTTTGGTTGCTGTTGGCTTAATATTTTATTATTTTGAGAAAGGGAATGCTTTCAGCATTACAGATTATATGACAAAATATTATCCTGAATTTTTCAATGATGTCTTTGGTCCGATAATGCAGCCGGGTTCAAGTTCACACACTGCAGGGCCTTGCCGAATAGGCAATTTAGCTCATCAATTGCTTCAAAGTGATTTGAAAGAGATAACAGTTGAACTCGACTCAAACGGTTCATTTGCAGGTACTTTTGGCCATATGAATGAGGATCTTGGAATGCTTGCAGGCGCATACGGCTTATTGCCTGATGACGAGCGAATGTTTAGCATAAAAGATATTCTCAAACAACAAGGAATCAAATATTCATTCAAATATACTGACTTTCCGAAAGGTTCGCATCCAAATGCAGTGCGATTCATTTTGAAAGACATAAACAACAAAGTTGTGAGCCTCACCGGTAATTCAACAGGTGGTGGTATGATTGAAACTGTTGAAATAATGGGTATAGAGTATTCATTCGTCGGAGATTCATATCTAACATGTGTATCATTTAATGACGACATTTCTAAGTTTGCAGTTGACGCTTTTGAAGTAAAGCAGGGAAGTCAGACGAACATATTTTTTCTCCACTCTGAAAAGCCCCTTGAAATAAATGATGCATTGGTTTTGTTTAATTTGAAACCTATTGTTCCTGTAACTGCCGTTAAAAACAGAGAGGAACAGCTTTTCAAAACTTTCGACGAATGGATTTCACTTGCAAAGGATAATAATATTTCTCTTGCTGATGTTGCGATATTATATGAACAGAATGCATCCGGGTGGTCAAAAGACAGAATCATTGGATATATGAAAAATATCCGCAAATATATGGAAAAGCAAACTGAAACGGTTTACATAGATAATACAGATCTTCTTGAAACACCTTACTCCGGATATCATTACGCAGGATGGCATAAATATGAAACTGCGAATACTCCAATATCCGGTGTTGTTACCGCATTAGCCATTCATTATGCCTTTGGCGTGCAGGCTCTTATAAAAGGTGTAAAGCTTGTTCCGGGACCAATGGGTACAGGTGGCGGATATTTATATTCAGCATTACGTGCAGTTAAGGAGATATATAACTATTCTGATGATGAAGTTATAGATGCATTGTTTGTTGCCGCTGGGGTCGGTGCAATTTGCTACACACGAACCAATCCAACTGGTGAGATGTTGGGCTGTACAGGTGAATGTGGTGTTTGCGGAGCAATGGCTGCGGCAGCAATAACATATATGGTCGGCGGTACGCCCGAACAAGTTGAAGCGGCAGCATCTATGATGTTTCAAGCTGCACTCGGATGGCCATGTGACCCGATTCCCGGCGGATATAATCAACCATGTATGAGTCGTGTATTGACAGCGGTTATTATGTCGATAACTTTTGCTGATATCGCTCTTTCGGGCAGAAAAGCTGTTGTTCCGTTTCATGAGGTTGTTGATGAAGCTGATTTGCTCGGTAAGCAAATGCCTTCAACCTTGAAATGTACATCTTGCGGCGGATTGTGCGAAACTCCATCAGGCAAGAAATGTAAAGCTGATTTTGAAAAATGGCATAAAAATCAATCGTAGAAAACAAAAACCGTGTTTCATTACAGAACACGGTTTTTTCAATCAAGATTAGTTTATCTATGTAATCTTGAAAAACTATTATTTTTAATTTACTATGACTGCTTCTTTCAGTTCTTCAACATAATTGTTTAGGACAATGTCAATAAGTTCACTGCATTTTTCGTCTATTCTGCCTAGCGGCAGTCTGCAATTTCCAACTTCAAAACCAACGCGATTCATAACTTCTTTTATTACAATCGGATTAACATCCATAAAAAGACATTCAACAAAATCCATAACTCGTTTTTGCATCTGCGCGCATTTAACGCTGTCACCGATAATACCGCTCATTGTCATTTCGTGAGTATATTTAGGGATAATGTTTGAAAGCACGGAAATGACACCTTTACAACCCAGTGATGTTGCAACTGAAATAAGATCGTCATTGCCGATGTAGAAATCAAGTTTGCTCTCGCTTAGAACCATGGACTTAATCAGCTTTGAAATATTTGCATCTGCTTCCTTAACACCAACTATATTTTCATGTTCAGAAAGCTTTCTATATGTTTTCGGTTGAATATTCATTCCTGTTCTTGTCGGCACATTATAGACATAAACAGGTTTCGTGAGTGTTTCTGCAATTGTGTAATAGTGACTTACAAGGCCGCTTTGTGATGTCTTATTGTAATAAGGTGTAACTATCAGATGAGCATCAATATCAAGTTTTTCAGCTTGTTTTGCAAAATCTAAGGTAAAAGAAGTGCTGTTACTGCCGGTACCGCAGATTATCGGAACACGGTGATTTACCGTGTCAGCGGCTATTTCAAACAGTTTCAATCTTTCCGAAACTGTAAGCGTTGAGCCTTCTCCAGTAGTACCGCAAACAATAACAGCATCAGTATTATTTGCAATTTGAAATTCTATCAGTTTTATAAACTTCTCAAAATCGATTTTACCGTCCTTATCAAACGGAGTCACAAGAGCAACACCGCTTCCGATAAAGAGGGGAGTCATAAAACACCTCCGTGTTAATCCATATAACCCTCAGCGCAAAGAAGCTCGGCAAGGAGAACACCGCCGCCAGCTGCACCTCTGAGAGTATTGTGTGAAAGGCAAACAAATTTGTAATCATACTGCGTATCTTCGCGAAGTCTGCCGATTGAAACAGCCATTCCGCCCTCAAGATCTCTTTGAAGTTTTGTCTGTGGCATATTATCCTCAACGAAATAATGAAGGAATTGCTTCGGTGCGCTCGGCAAATCAAGTTCCTGTGCTCTTCCTGAGAACTCAGCCCAGGTGTTGATGATTTCTTCTTTAGAAGGCTTCTTGCCATCCTTAAATTTCATGAATACTGCACCCATATGACCATCTGAAATAGGAACTCTGATACACTGAGCAGTAAAAGCGGGTGATGAAGCATTAACAATTTTGTCACCCTCAACTTTACCCCAAATCTTAAGCGGTTCTTTTTCCGACTTTTCTTCTTCACCGCCGATGAACGGAATAACGTTATCAACCATTTCAGGCCATGTTTCAAAGGTTTTTCCTGCACCTGAAATAGCCTGATAGGTACAAACAAGAACTTTTTCAACACCGAATTTTTTGTCAAGCGGGTAGATCGCAGGGACATAACTCTGAAGCGAGCAGTTTGATTTAACGGCAATGAATCCACGCTTTGTGCCTAAACGTTTTTTCTGAGATTCAATAACCTTAATGTGATCTGCATTGAGTTCGGGAACAACCATCGGTACATCATCTGTACCTCTGTGAGCACTGTTATTTGAAATGACAGGACATTCGGCTTTCGCGTATTTTTCCTCAAGTGCTTTGATTTCATCTTTTTTCATGTCAACTGCGCAGAAAACAAAATCAACTGCAGCTGCAATTTCCTCAATGTCATCAGTTGCATTCTTAACAATGATATCTGCAAGTTTTTCGGGAATTGGTTTAGTCATTTGCCATTTGTTTCCAACAGCCTCTTTGTAAGGTTTTCCTGCTGAGCGCGGACTTGCAGCAAGAACCTTAACATTAAACCAAGGGTGGTCAGCAAGCAAAAGACAGAATCTCTGTCCGACCATTCCTGTTGCTCCGATGATACCAACATTGTACTTTTTCATAAAAACACCTCATTTTTACATTGCGGAAGTTATGATTCTATCAAACTTCCTTATACAACAAATTAAATCTTTTTTTGTGTAAACTGTTGCTAATTTCAGCAGTTTGCACTATAATATACGCATTGATTTATATAATATCACGTGTATACTTATTAGTCAAATATTTTTTTGTACATTTTTTCAAAAAAATTACTCTTTTTTTGTATAAAGTAAACATGTAAAACCAATGAAGGGAGTGATACACGACACTTTGACCTATTGTTAAGTGTTGTGTCACGGACGTTTTATGAATAAATCTGACTTTTTTTATGATTTGCCAAAAGAGCTTATTGCGCAGCACCCGGTTGAGCCGAGGGATCATTCACGTCTTATGGTCGTCGATCGCGAAACAGGCGAAATTGAGCATAAGCATTTTTATGATATAATCGATGAGCTTAATGAAGGCGATTGTCTGATAGTGAATGATACAAGGGTTCTTCCTGCACGTCTTTATGGCATCAAAGAGGAAACAAAAGCACACGTTGAGTTTTTGCTTCTCAACAATAAAGGTGACGATATTTGGGAAGTTATAACCGGTCCCGGTAAGCGGGCAAAACAAGGAACGCGATTCACTTTTTCAGATGGTTTGCTCAAGGCTGAAATTATTGAAGTGCTTGAAAACGGAAATAGACTCGCTAAATTTTCATATGACGGCAATTTCTTTAATATCCTTGATGAAATAGGTCAGATGCCGCTTCCGCCATATATAACTGAAAAGCTTGAAAACGGAGAAAGATATCAGACCGTATATTCAAAACAACTTGGTTCAGCCGCTGCACCAACTGCCGGACTTCATTTTACAAATGAACTTATGGAAAAGATAAAAAGCAAAGGTGTTAATATTGGCTATGTCACTCTGCATGTTGGCCTAGGCACATTCAGACCTGTTAAAGCTGATGACATTACACAGCATCATATGCATTCCGAGCATTATTGGTTACCGAAAGAAACCGCCGATTTGATAAATATGACCAAAGCTAACGGTAAGCGGGTGATAGCTGTGGGTACAACAAGCTGCCGAACCCTTGAATCGGTTGGGACTTTTAAAGGTGAAATCATTGAAAGCGAAGGCTGGACAGATATATTCATTTATCCGGGGTATGAATTTAAATGCATTGATGGTCTTATAACAAACTTCCATCTTCCCGAAAGTACATTGATTATGCTTGTGAGTGCTTTTTGCGGATATGATAATACAATGAATTTCTATAAAATTGCGGTAGAGGAAAAATACAGATTTTTCTCATTTGGAGATGCTGCTTTTCTGAGGTGATAATACTATGATGAAGATTATTAAAACTGTCGGCACAGCAAGACGCGGTGAATTTGAAACTGTACATGGTACCGTTCAAACACCTGCATTCATGAATGTTGCAACATGCGGAGCAATTAAGGGCGGTCTTTCCGCTCTTGATTTAAAAGATATTAAATGTCAGGTAATGCTTTCAAATACATATCATTTGCATGTACGTCCAGGTGATAAACTTGTTTATGAGATGGGCGGACTTCACAAATTTACAGGCTGGGATAGGCCTATTCTGACCGACAGCGGTGGATTCCAAGTTTTTTCGCTTGCTAAACTGCGTAAGATTAAAGAAGAGGGTGTTAACTTCAATTCACATGTTGATGGCAGGCATATTTTTATGGGTCCTGAAGAAAGTATGCAGATTCAGTCGCATCTCGGATCAACAATAGCTATGGCTTTTGATGAATGTGTTGAAAATCCTGCAAAATATGACTATGCAAAAATGTCATGTGAAAGAACAGTAAGATGGCTTATCAGATGTAAGGCTGAGATGGACAGGCTCAACTTATTGCCTGATACAATCAACAAGCATCAGATGCTTTTTGGTATTAATCAGGGATGCACTTTCGATGATTTAAGAATTGAAAATATGAAAGAAATTGCTAAGCTGAATCTCGATGGTTATGCGATAGGCGGATTGGCTGTAGGGGAGCCGAAAGAGGATATGTACCGCATTATTTCAGCTGTTGAACCGTTTATGCCAAAAGACAAACCGAGATATCTTATGGGAGTTGGCACCCCGGGTAATATAATTGAGGGTGTCAGCAGAGGTATTGACCTTTTTGATTGTGTTATGCCCAGCAGAAATGCCCGCCACGGTCATTTATTTACATGGAGCGGTATAATCAATATTAACAATGCAAGATATGAGAAAGATTCATTACCGATTGACACGGAATGTGACTGTCCGACATGCAGAAATTTCAGCAAAGCGTATATTCGGCATCTTTTCAAAGCTAAAGAAATGCTCGCAATGCGTCTTTGTGTAATGCATAACTTGTGGTTTTACAACACTCTTATGGAAAAAATCAGAGAAGCACTGGACAATGAATGCTTTGATGAATTTAAGGATAAATATGTTGATCTTCTTGATACAAGAATATAATTCTCAATAAGCGAAATAATTCAGTCAAAAATGCCATTGACTAACTAAGTCAAATTCTATAAAATATTAGCAGAGTGTGTAGCTAAAAGCGTAAGTCCGGCTTTTGGCTACACGCTCTTTTTTTGTTGCGGAGGTTGAACATATGAAAAAAGAAATCAAAAATAAAATGGCAGAAGTTGATGTAAAGAAGCTTATGCTGTCAATGGGAATACCAATGATTGTTTCGATGGTGCTTCAAGCACTCTACAATATCGTTGACAGTGCTTTTGTTTCCAATATGCCGGAGAACGGTGAAGCGGCTTTAAATGCTCTGACAATAGCTTTTCCTATGCAGATGTTGATAGTGGCTTTCAGTATCGGTACGGGTGTAGGTGTGAATGCGTTAGTAGCAAAAAGCTTAGGGCAGGGCAACAGTAATAAAGCTGATAAAGCAGCAGGCAACGGTTTATTTTTGGCTTTAATTATATACATCGCGTTTCTTTTGTTTGGTTTATTCGGAACATCATTTTACGTAAAAACGCAAAGCACTAATGATATGATTTGCGAAATGGCAATAAAATATCTCAAAATATGCTGCGTAAATTCAGTTGGCATAGTATTCTTTTCAATATTTGAAAAACTGTTGCAGGCAACAGGTAACTCACTATATTCAACCATAGCGCAGATAAGCGGCGCAGTTGTAAATATTATCCTCGATCCGATAATGATTTACGGACTTGCAGGTTTTCCAAAACTCGGTATCACCGGTGCCGCCGTTGCAACAGTTATCGGTCAACATGTTTCGTTAATTGTAGCACTTATTTTTCACTTGAAATTTAATAACAGCATATCAATTAAGTTTTCCGATATTAAGCCGCAAAAGAAGATGATCGCCGAGATATATGCCATAGGACTTCCTGCAATAATATCGCAGGCTCTGATGTCGCTTATGACATATTGTCTGAATGTTATATGTTATCGAATCGGCGAGAATATGGTGACTGCATACGGCCTTTTCTATAAAATACAGCAATTCATCCTTTTTGCCGCATTCGGAATCAGAGATGCAATTACACCTATTGTATCTTTTGGTTATGGCATGAAGAGTAAAAAGAGAGTGCATGACGGCATAAAATACGGCTTAATATATACAAGTGTAATAATGCTTACAGGTACTCTTATTGTTGAGATATTTGCTTCCAGACTTGCATCTGTGTTTGGCTTAAGCGGTCAGACGGAGCAGTTGTGCATAAGTGCGATGCGCATTATTTCAATAAGTTTCTTCTTTTCGGGAATTAGCATAGCTCTTCAAGGTGTTTTTCAGGCTATAGACAGCGGCAGAGAATCACTGATAGTTTCAGTTTGCAGACAGTTTTTATTTGTTATTCCGGTTGCTTATCTGTTTTCTGAAATTGTACTTAGAAAAAATTGTGACTCATATATAGTATGGCTGACTTTCCCGATTGCTGAGATAATTACATCTCTGATTGCTGTTTTCCTCATTAAGAAATCAAAGAAGATTGATAAACTCGCTGAAAATATTTAAATTAATAAAATTTCCCTTTTCTATTGCAATTATCAACAATAATCTGTATAATGTATATATTATGACTCAACAAACTAAATTTAGGAGGACTTTTAAATGAGCATAAACCTTCTTACAGCTGGCAGTAGCGGTGCAGGTGCAAGCGGTACTTCAATGATTCTTCTTATGGTTGCAATGTTTGCAATTATGTATTTTGTAATGATCAGACCGCAAAAGAAAAGACAAAA
>JAMPDR010000074.1 GCA_023665555.1 Ruminococcus sp. | reverse complement strand
ATAGCGGGTGGTTGTTTGTTCCGCTCTAATGAGCGGAACTGTCTAAAGACATTAATACAAAAACACGGTTGCAAAACAATCGTGTTTTTTGTATTTTATACTTGAAGATATAAATCATGTTTGCTATAATATGGTTACCACACAAAATTTAATATCAACAAATATTGCGGAGTCATATTTTTACTTTGGTAAAAATGCAGACTTCAATTTTGACGTACTCTGTAGTGTTTGTTGGAATTTTGTGTGGTAACAAAACGAAGTCACATTTTTCGTGCGCTTCGTTTGGGGCGCACTTTTATTTTGCGCTAATCTTCATAAAATGAGGTGATATGTGATTTAAAATAAAAAATGTTCTCGTTTGTTGCCACGCACATCGAAAACGTAAGCCGTCGATCAAACCGGCGGTTTTACTTTTTCCCTCTTGAAAGCCTACTAAAAACATGTTATTATTAGGTATAATATTTAAGGATGTGAACTTGAATGAAAATTTCAACCAAAGGGCGCTATGCTCTTAGAATGATGCTTGACCTTGCTGAACACCAGGAAAATGGCTTTATTGCACTTAAAGATATAGCAGAAAGGCAGAATGTTTCAAAAAAATATCTTGAACAGATAGTACCTGTGCTTAATAAATCAAACGTGCTTCAAACAAACCGAGGATTCCAAGGCGGTTACCGTCTTGCAAGGTCACCCGAAAACTATACGGTCGGTGACATTCTTCGCCTAACAGAGGGTGATCTAGCACCTGTTGCCTGTGCCGCACAAAATCCTGTTGAATGTGCCAGAAGTGCCGACTGCCCCACTCTGCCCGTGTGGAAAGGTCTTAGCAAAGTTATCAATGAATATCTTGATTCAATTACACTTCAGGACCTTCTCGATAAACAGCGGGAAAACTATGCAAATAATTATATGATTTAATGCTGTATCATTTCTATTCTGCGGACTAAAAGCACGGACAAGTACAATCTTCCCCGCATATAAAAAAGAAAAAGGCTGTATCTGAATTCACACTCAGTGTTTCAGATACAGCCTTAAATTCTTAGTCTACCACTTTGTAGCCCTGATCTTCAACTGCCTTTTTAAGCACCTCATCAGCTATATCAGCGTTCAGTTTCACAACTGCATTTCCTGCTTCGTGGCTTACGATTGCTTCGTCAACCTGTTCAAATGCTTCAAGAGTTTGCTTTACTCTTGCTTCGCAGTGACCGCACATCATACCTTCAATTTTCATTGTCTTTTCCATGGTTTTTATCTCCTTTACATGGTTTTGTTTTATTTTTCTATCACCCTTTGATGAGTGAATTTTGAACAGATTCAATCTCAATGCGTTTGTCACAACGCAAAAACTTGAAAGACTCATTGCCGCCGCACCGAACATCGGGTTAAGCTGCCAACCGAGCCAGGGGATGAACACACCCGCCGCAAGCGGTATGCCTATCGTATTATATATGAACGCCCAGAACAGATTTTCACGGATATTGCGCAATGTTGCACGGCTAAGCCTTATCGCCGCCGGCACGTCGGACAGCTTGCTGTTCATCAAAACAACATCAGCCGCATCAATCGCAACGTCTGTTCCTGCACCAATTGCAATACCTATATCCGACCTTGTTAAAGCGGGCGCATCGTTAATGCCGTCACCAACCATTGCAACCTGTCCCTGATGCTTCAAATTGCGGATAACACTTTCTTTCCCATCAGGCAGAACACCTGCGATAACTTCATCAACACCCGCCTGTTTACCAATCGCTTTAGCTGTTCGCTCGTTGTCACCTGTGAGCATGACAACACGTATGCCCATATTCTGTAGTTCTTTTACGGCTTTCGGACTGTCCTCTTTTATAACATCGGCAACAGCAATAATACCTATCAGCTTACCGCCTTTTGCAAAAAAGAGGGGTGTTTTACCCTCAGCCGACAATTTATCGGCAACAGCTTTATATTCGTCAGACACTTGCGCTTGTGTTTCAATAAACTTGAGATTACCGCCGCAGATTTTTTGCCTGTCAATTTCAGCTGAAAGTCCGTTTCCGGGCAATGCCTGAAAGTTTTGAACCTCTGAAAGTGTGATATTATCGCTTTCTGCTTTTTTCATGATTGCCTTTGCAAGCGGATGTTCACTTCTGCTCTCAAGCGCACCGACATCTGAAATCAGCTGTGTTTCGCTCATATCGTTTGCAACAATTATATCAGTAACGGTCGGTTCGCCTTTTGTGATTGTGCCTGTTTTATCAAGGGCAATAATTTGTGTTTTGCCTGTTTGTTCAAGAGAAACAGCAGTTTTGAAAAGTATGCCGTTTTTCGCACCTATACCGTTACCGACCATGATTGCAACAGGTGTTGCAAGGCCGAGAGCACACGGGCAACTGATAACAAGCACCGAGATTCCTCGCGCAAGAGCGAATGATATATCTCTTCCGACAAGCAGCCACACAATCGTTGTTATAACAGCAATCGTGATGACAACAGGAACGAACACACCCGAAACCTTATCTGCGATTTTTGCAATCGGCGCTTTTGTTGCCGCGGCATCGCTTACCATTTTGATAATCTGCGAAAGCGTTGTATCCTCACCTATTCGTGTTGCTTCGCACTTTATGAAGCCGGACTGATTGACGGTTGCAGCCGAAACGCTGTCGCCGACTGTTTTATCGACCGGGATACTTTCACCGGTCAACGCTGATTCATTAACTGCACTTGTTCCCTCAATCACAACACCATCTGTCGGTATATTTTCACCGGGACGCACAACAAAGATATCGCCCTTTTTCACCTGCTCAATCGGCACGGTCACTTCTTTGCCGTCTCGCAATAACACTGCTGTTTTGGGTGCAAGTTTCATTAAACCTTTGAGCGCATCGGTTGTTTTTCCTTTTGACCGCGCTTCAAGCATTTTTCCAACAGTAATAAGTGCAAGAATCATTGCCGCGGATTCAAAATAGAATTCATGCATATATCCCATGACCGCGTCCATGTCACCTTTCAGCTGAGCAGATGTCATGGCAAACAGCGCATATGTGCTCCAGCAGAACGCGGCACTTGAACCGAGCGCAACAAGTGTATCCATGTTCGGTGCACGATGAATAAGTCCTTTAAAGCCGCTGATAAAAAACTTTTGATTGATGATCATAACAGCAATTGTAAGCAGCATTTGCAGCAATCCCATTGCAATATGGTTTTCACTGAGCACATTCGGCACAGGCCAGTTCCACATCATGTGACCCATTGAAAAATACATCAGCACAATCAAGAATCCGAGCGATGCAATCAATCGCTTTTTCAAAAGAGGAGTCTGTGTATCCTTAAGCATATCATCATTTGACGAAGATACTTTCTCACTTGATTTGTCACCCATTAATTTTGCACCGTAACCCGCCTGCACAACGGCGGCTATTATTGCTTCAGATGCTGCAGTACCTTCAACACCCATTGAATTTGTCAGCAGGTTCACGGAACACGATGTTACACCGTCAACCTTGGAAACCGCTTTTTCAACTCTGCTGCTGCAAGCTGCACAACTCATTCCGGTAACATTATATTGTTCCATATGTTTCACCTCTTATTTCATAAGCTTTTGCAACGTTGAGAGAAGTTCATCAATAGTTTCGTCTTTTCCGTCGCGGATATCCTTTGCAACGCAGGTTTTTATGTGATTGCCGAGCAACTCACGCGTGAATGCATTAAGCGCCGCATTAGCCGCCGCAACCTGCACAAGGATATCAGGACAATAAGCACTTTTCTCAACCATTCCTCTGATACCTCGAATCTGCCCTTCAATGCGGTTAAGGCGGTTTATCAGGCTTTTATATTCAGCTTCTGAACGCTCTTTTGTTTTATGGCAACAACATTCTTTATCCAAAAATCAACACCCTTTCACAAACATATACCCCCGTGGAGTATTTTTATTATATACCCCTGCGGGGTATTTGTCAAGAGGGAGATAAACGAAATGAAAAACACTGATAAATCGCCTTCCCATTTTTATATTTGAAAAAATATTGCAAAATTAAATGGAATTTTTTGAAAAAACACTTGACTTTTTTTAGCAATGGTTGTATATTTATGACAATGTTTAGCACTCAAACGTTTAGAGTGCTAAAAAGATGGTAATAATAACTGTAAAGCTATATACTTACCGGAAGTTGAAAGAGGTGAGCGGATGGAACTCGGAAAACGTAAGGAACTGATTCTTGCGGCGGTTGTTGAACATTATATAAAGACAGGTGAGCCTATCGGATCAAAGTTTCTGATGAGCACATTGCCGATTTCCGTTTCTTCTGCAACGATCAGAAATGAAATGAGCGAACTTGCTGAAATGGGTCTTTTAGACCAACCGCATACTTCAGCGGGAAGAATTCCGTCGCAGGCAGGCTACAGATATTATATTGACAACCTGATGAACAAATATGAACTCAGCGATGAAGAAAAAACTTCGCTTCGGCGCGAACTTGAACGTTTCGCTGGTGACCCGAACAAACTCATCGACAAAGCAGGTGAAATGCTTGCGCGAATCACAAACTGCGCGGCGCTTGCAACAACACCGACGGACGAAGGTGCATTAGTCAAGCGAATTGAGATTATGCGTGTCGGAACAAGGCTTGCAATGATCGTTCTTATGACTTCGGCCGGTATCATTAAAAACGGTGTTTGCAGAACTGATACAGAAATTACAGATGAAATGCTTGAAAACTTCCATTTGATCGTTGATGATTGTTTTGTCGGCAAGCCTGTCAGTGATATCGGAACAGTTATGATTCAAACGCTTGTTGCCTCGCTTGGTGCCAATGCACTTGCGATGAGTCCGATGTTTGTTGTTCTTGCAGATATTGCGTCACAGGCCGTACAAGCTGAAATACACCTTGAGGGTGAACAAAATCTTTTGCATCATCGAGAACTCAGTGATAATATTTTTGAAACAATGCAGTTCCTTGATCAAAGTGAAAAGCTTGAACGAGCAGTAGCGGCAAGTAAAAACCCAATAAGCGTTCAGATAGGCAGTGAGAATCTCTATCGACAGCTTGAAAACACAAGCATGATCGTTGCGAGATACAACATACAAGGTCATGACGGCGGAGCAATTGGAATTATCGGCCCAACAAGGCTTGATTATGCAAAATTGATTCCGAGCGTTGAATATCTCACAAATCTTGTGAGCAAATTCTTAACAGATACATTTGAAGATTGATAAAGGAGGCTGAATATGGCTAAGAAAAATAAAGATACTTCTCCGGAAGAGGAAGTAAAGACAGACGAAAACGAAAATGCTGAAAACGCAGAACAGCAAGAAGAAACTGTTTCAAAAGAAAGCGAACTTGAAAAAGAACTTGCCGCAGCAAAAGAAGCACATGTAAGAACACTTGCCGAATATGATAACTACCGTAAGCGTTCAACAAGAGAAAAAGAGGCGGCATACGGTGATTCCAAAGCCGCTTGCCTCACAGAACTGTTGCCCGTTCTTGATAACTTTGACCGAGCACTTGCAACAACTGATTCTGACTTGGATTCATTCAAAAAAGGCATGGAAATGATATATACAAACTTCTGTGATATCATAACAAAATTAGGTGTTGAACCGTTCGGCGAAAAGGGCGAAAAGTTTGACCCAAACATCCACAACGGTGTTATGCACGTTGATGATGAAGAACTTGGCGAAAACGTTATTGCAGATGTTTTCAGCAAAGGTTATAAACTCGGCGACAGAATACTCAGACCGGCAATGGTCAAGGTAGCAAATTGACAGCCGCTTATTTAATCAATAATGCGTAAAGGCGCATAAAATAAACAAAACATTTAAATTTTGGAGGATATAAATTATGGCAAAGATTATAGGTATTGACTTAGGTACAACAAACTCATGCGTATCAGTAATTGAAGGCGGCGAGCCTGTTGTTATTGCAAACGCAGAAGGCGCAAGAACAACTCCGTCAGTTGTTGCATTTGCAAAAGACGGCGAAAGAATGGTAGGCCAGGTTGCAAAACGTCAGGCAATTACCAATCCCGAAAGAACGATTGCTTCAATCAAACGTCAGATGGGTTCAGCTTATCACGTTTCAATTGACGGCAAAAATTATACTCCGCAGGAAATTTCAGCAATGATTCTTCAAAAGCTGAAAGCTGATGCAGAAGCTTATCTCGGCGACAGAGTAACAGAGGCTGTTATCACAGTTCCTGCTTACTTCACCGATGCACAGCGTCAGGCAACAAAGGACGCAGGTAAAATTGCAGGCCTTGAAGTTAAGAGAATCATCAACGAGCCTACCGCCGCTGCTCTTGCATATGGTATCGACAAGGAAAATGATCAGAAAGTTATGGTTTATGACCTTGGCGGCGGTACATTCGACGTTTCAATCATTGAAATGGGCGACGGTGTTCAAGAAGTTCTTGCCACCGCAGGTAACAACCGTCTTGGCGGTGACGACTTCGACCAGAGAATCATTGACTGGCTTGCTGACGGTTTTAAATCAGAACAAGGCATCGACCTTCGCGGCGACAAAATGGCTATGCAAAGACTTAAAGAAGCTGCAGAAAAAGCTAAGATCGAACTTTCAGGTGTAACAACTTCAAACATCAGCCTTCCGTTCATCACTGCTGACGCAACCGGCCCGAAACATCTTGAAACAACACTTACAAGAGCAAAGTTCAACGAACTCACTGCTGACCTTGTTGAAGCAACAATGGGACCCGTTCGTCAGGCTATCAGCGACTCAGGCCTTAACACAAGCGAAATTGATAAGGTACTCATGGTAGGCGGTTCTTCAAGAATTCCGGCAGTTTCTGATGCAATCAAAAAGTTCATGAATAAAGAGCCGTTCAAGGGTATCAACCCTGATGAATGTGTTGCAATCGGTGCATCAATCCAGGCAGGTGTTCTCGGCGGCGAAGTTAAGGGTATGCTTCTTCTTGACGTTACTCCCCTTTCACTCGGCATCGAAACCATGGGCGGTATCAATACTAAGGTTATCGAAAGAAACACAACTATCCCCACAAAGAAGAGCCAGATCTTCTCAACCGCTGCTGACAATCAGCCTTCTGTTGAAGTTCATGTTCTTCAAGGTGAGCGTGAATTCGCAAAGGACAACAAAACTCTCGGTATCTTCAGCCTTGACGGCATCATGCCGGCTCGCCGCGGTGTACCTCAGATCGAAGTAACATTTGATATTGACGCAAACGGTATCGTTCACGTTTCTGCTAAAGATCTTGGCACAGGCAAGGAACAGTCAATTTCAATCACAGCATCAAGCAACATGTCAAAAGACGACATCGAAAAGGCTGTTCGCGAAGCAGAGCAGTTCGCAGAGGAAGACAAAAAACGCCGTGAGGAAATCGACACAAGAAACGAAGCAGATCAGCTTGTATATCAGTGTGAAAAGATTCTTTCAGAAGAGGGCGACAAGTTTGATGCAAATGATAAGGCAGAACTCCAGTCAAAGGTTGATGCACTTAAGAATGCATTGACAGGTCAGGATACAAACCTCATCAAAAACGAGAAAGAATCACTCCAGCAGGTATTCTATAAGATCAGTGAAAAGCTTTATCAGCAGGCAGCAGCTGCTCAGGGTGCACAGGGCGGAGCACAGGGATTTGACCCGAACAACTTCCAGGGCGCACAGGGTGGCTTCAATGGTGACGCACAGCCGAACGACGGCTATACCGATGCCGGCTACACTGATGCTAACTTCACCGATGCTAACTAACACATAAAAACGCAGATCAATAACCATGCGGGGACGTATAAAACCGTCCCTGCTTTGATGATATTAATTCGGCTGTCATTTGCATGATTGCCGAGAGAGGTGAAACATAGATCAATGGCAGAGAATAAGCGTGATTATTATGAAGTTCTGGGTGTTAGTAAAACTGCCTCTCAGGACGAAATAAAAAAAGCATATCGCCAATGTGCAAAAAAATATCACCCCGACCTGAATCCGGGCGATAAAGAGGCAGAAACAAAATTTAAAGAAGCTAATGAGGCTTATGAAGTTTTGTCTGACGAAGGCAAAAAGGCAAGATATGACCAATACGGTCATGCAGGTGTTGACCCGAACTTCGGCGCAGGCGGCGGTGGATTCGGCGGCTTTGATTTCGGTGACGGAATTGATCTCGGCGATATATTCGGCAGCTTTTTCGGCGGCGGATTCGGCGGTTCAAGGCGACAGAATCCTAATGCACCGCGACAGGGTACTAATGTTCAAACAAGTATCACTATCTCATTTGAAGAAGCTGCAAAGGGTTGTAAAAAGACCGTTAATATTACACGTATCGACACATGCAGCGTTTGCGGCGGCTCAGGATGTAAACAAGGTTCATCACCCGAAACATGCTCAACCTGTGGCGGCAGAGGTCAGATAAATCAACAGCAAAGAACACCTTTTGGTGTTATGAGCACGACTAAGCAGTGTCCGAATTGCGGCGGCAAAGGTAAGATAATCAAAGA
Source organism: Ruminococcus sp. (assembly GCA_023665555.1). Classification (GTDB taxonomy): domain Bacteria; phylum Bacillota; class Clostridia; order Oscillospirales; family Acutalibacteraceae; genus UBA6857. The sequence goes on along the minus strand of JAMPDR010000074.1, from coordinate 4,270 downwards.
CCCATGCACCAAATGCCGAGGAACAGGCTTTGAAAGTAAGGCAGATACTGTTGAAATCAACATTCCGGCAGGCATCGGCGATAAGCAGTTCCTTTCAGTCAGAGGTGCCGGTAACAAGGGCGAAAACGGCGGCCCGTCAGGTGATTTGAGAATTGCAGTCAACGTCAGACCTCACCCGTTCTTTGAGCGTGACGACTTTGATGTGTGGTGTGATTTCACTGTTACATTTGCACAAGCGGCTCTTGGTGATACGGTATACATTCCGACACTTGACGGCAAGGTGAAGTATGATCTTCCGGCAGGAACACAACCCGGCGAGGTGTTCAGATTCAGAAACAGAGGTATTCAGCAGCTTAACGGCAGAGGACGAGGCAATCAGTTTGTTCGTATATTGGTTGATGTGCCGAAAAATCTGAACAACAAACAAAAAGAACTGCTCAAAAACTTTGACGCATCTCTTGAAAACAAGCCGAAAAATAACGTTGATGACGGAAAAACAGTCGGCGAAGAGAAAAAGGGATTTTTCGACAAGTTCAAACTTTAACATAAAAAGGTGTTGTATTTTTACAGCACCTTTTTTAAATTGGGAATTATAAGGTGCTTTGTACGGCTATGATGCGGGGGAAATTTGTGATGTCGGCAAGATTTAGTCCGCAGAAGAAATTTAATGAGGAATGAGGAATGAGGAGTTAGGAGTGAGGAACGGTGGTCGCGGTGAAATTGTCGGCTGATTTTAAGTGTTTCTCCGCGAAGTAAGATAGTGGTTCTGACTTTAGGCTTTATATTACACTTCTTCACTATTCCCTATTACTTATTACCTGTGCGTAGCACTGTCCTCATGCCGGACTGGCAGTTACTTTTTCTGCGTTCAGAAAAAGTAACCAAAAAGAAACTCTGACGTACGCAAAAAACGGCGAAAAATCGTTCCGATTTTTGCCGTAATTTGCTATAGATAAGTTTGTACTAACTTTCATGTCCTTTGGACGCCTTACGTTATGAGCGAATCACTTCGGGCAACAATAAGTTAGAAACCATAACCAACCTGATTCGCAACAGCTGGGGCTTTATCGGCTGATTTTACTTATAGTCTTATTGGAAGATTGTTTTATTTATTCTTCTATTTTGATTCAGCATATAATTTTATTTCGCGGATGAGAAGTTCAGACAGCCGATATTTTATTCGCGACCTTCGTTCCTCACTCCTAACTCCTCATTCCTCATTTTTTCTTTGCGGACTATTACTTACGATAGGTACAATCTTCCCCGCATCATAGCCATATGCAGTACCTAAACTCCAAGTGTCAGTCTTACGAAAAATGACGACAGCACAAATGAGGTGAAATCTGCCATCAATCCAGCGTAAAGAGTGTGTCTTGTTTTCTTGATTCCGATTGCAGAAAAATATACCGTTACGGCATACAACGTTGTGTCAGTTGAACCCATCAGAACCGATCCGACTCTGCCTAAAAACGAGTCAGGACCGTGTTGTTTGAGTATACTCTCGAAAAGCGTCAGCGAACCGCCACCCGAAATCGGACTCAGCAGTGCCATTGGTGTAACCTCTTCCGGTACATGAAAGAAAGTTGAAATAGGCGAAAACAATTTGGCAATCAATTCCATTCCACCGCTTGCATTAAGCATTGTGATTGCAACAACCAAGCCTGTAATTGTCGGCAGTAAATCGTAAACTGTCATGAGTCCTTTTTTTGCTCCTGCCATAAAGCAATCGAAAACGGGAACTTTTTTTATCAGACCGAAAGCCACTATAGCCACAACCATAACAGGTAATACCCAAGTTCCTATGATATCCATTATTTTCATTTGCGTTTTCTCCGAATTCTGTTTCCGATTTTTGCTGCTGTGATTGCGACAGTCAGCGCGCAAAACGAAGTCAAAATTGCAGCAGGCATAATCTCCATCGGACTTTGTGAGCCATATTGACCGCGCAGTGTTGCAACTGTTGTCGGAATGATATGCATTGCGGCTGTGTTCATTACAACAAAAACAATCATTTCGTCGCTTGCAACAGAGGTATCGCCGTTGATCTCCTGCAATCTTCGCATTGCTTCAAGTCCGAGCGGTGTTGCCGCGTTGCCAAGTCCAAGCACATTTGCAGTAACATTCATCGAAATCGCTTCAAGGGCATAGCTTTCATTTTTTATTCGCGGGAAAATGAGTTTCATTACAGGATACATCAATCGGCTAAGTGCTTTTGTGACTCCTGCCTGTTGCGCAATTTCCATAATGCCGCCCCACAGACAAAGCATTGATACCAACTTCAAAAGCAATTGCACTGCATCTTGACCGCCTTGTATTACTGACTGGGAAAGAGCCGCCATATTACCTGTGATTACACTTGAAATAAAAGCAAAAATGACCAAAATAGGCCAGACATAGTTCATCATAAACATCACCGTAAAAAAATGTTCTCAGTAATCTATACTGAGAAATTGGGACAAATATGATAAAAATAAATTGCACAATATGAGTGTAAAACTCAAGCTGGGATACTCATCACAATTATACGGCAATGTATCTATAAAAACAAAAAGAGCGTATATGAATACACCCTTTGCTGTTAAAATGTTGAGAATAATAATTATTATTCTTTACCTACAAGCCAGTTGATTGAAACACCGAGAACATCAGCAATTGCAACGAGTTCATAATCGTTTACGCTTCTGATCTGTCCTTCGAGTTTCGAAAGACCTGATGCTGTAAGTTCAACACCTCTGATTTGAAGCTGAGTAAGAAGATCAATCTGCTTCATTCCAAGTTCTTTACGCTTAGCTTCAATTTTCGCACCGACAATGTTACGATTGCCCAGTGCTTGCTTTCTGATTCTCATTCAGAGCCACACCCCATAAGATATTTGAATACAGGCAAACTAAGCAAACAGTGTGCTTAGTTTAACCCTCTTCATATGAATTATATTATCACAATTTGTATCATTTTGTCAATACACAATTTGTTAATATCTATAAAAAATGTTTAAAATAATTAGGTTTTTCCGTAAACAAATTATTACAATTATAATATAGAATATCGTGATATATAATCCCATAGCAAGTAGAATATTCCTCGAAAACTCTTTGAAATATCTCTTTAATTTACACAATATTTATAGTATAATCAAGCATGATATAAATTTTAAGAAACAATACACTTAAGCAACGATTGCTTAATGAATATTAAGGACACTTATATGAGAGTTATAAACTTCACCATACCAACTGAATACGACGGAAAAAAACTGCTTTATTTTCTGAAAGGCTCGGCGCAACTGTCATCAAAGCTTATTCGCTCACTTAAACAAGTGGAAAACGGAATTCAGCTTAACGGCGAACACATCCGCACAATTGACCTTGTACATGAGGGGGATATCATCACAATAAACATTCCCGATGATAAAACCACCAGTGTTCCATGTGAACTTGAACCTGATGTAATTTATGAAGATGATGATATTATCATCGTAAACAAACCTGCCATGCTGCCCATTCATGAATCACATAATCATCAAGGTGATACACTCGCAAACTCAGTTGCAGGTTATCTTTCTCGCAAAGGCATTGGCTGCACTTTCAGGGCAATCGGCAGACTTGATAAAGGCACAAGCGGTCTTGTTGTTTGTGCACTCAACAGTCATGCGGCTTCGCGTCTTTCGGGCAATATAAATAAGACCTACTACGCAATCGCAACCGGCAAATATGCTGGCAGCGGCACAATTGATGCACCAATTTATCGACCTGACCCGATGAAAACATACCGCACGGTAGATGAACGCGGTGACAGAGCAGTTACGCATTGGCAAGCAATTACTTCAAACGATAATCTTACACTGCTGAAAATCAACCTTGAAACAGGCAGAACACATCAAATAAGAGTACATTTTGCAAATCTTGGAACTCCGCTTATCGGTGACACAATGTACGGCGGCGATGATGAAAGAATCTCACATCAAGCACTGCACTGCGCTGAAGTCACACTCACCCACCCGCTCACAGGCGAAACAATCCATTGCACTGCACCGATGCCGATTGAAATGGAACAGTTTTTCGGACAAACGGAAATATAGGTAAGAAGTAATATGGGATAATGAAAAGGTTTGGTCGCGGGTAAAGCAGTAATATATTTTAATTTGCATCCGCGAAATGCTGTAACTGTTAATTTTTAGATTCTAATTTTTAATACTTGTTTAAATCGTTGTTTTTTTCCGCGGATGAAAACTCCATATTATATCAATCTCATTCGCGACCGCACTTCTTCA
>JAMPDR010000073.1 GCA_023665555.1 Ruminococcus sp. | reverse complement strand
ACTTTCAGCGGTGAGGACGCAATCGGTGTGCTCAAAAAGTATGTGAATCGTGTTAAGCACGTTCATCTTAAGAGTATCCGTCAGTCTGTTATTGACGATGCAAAGGCTAAGAACTATAGTTTCCTTGACGCTGTAAGAGCAGGTTCATTCACTGTTCCCGGTGACGGTGATTTTGATTTCACACCTGTTTTCGATATCCTCGCAGAAGCTGATTACGAAGGCTGGGTTGTTGTTGAAGCAGAGCAGGATCCTGCAATTGCTAACCCGTTTGAATATGCGGTTCTTGCAAGAAACTACATTAGAGAAAAAACAGGACTGTAATTTTTTTGCAGCGGTGCGTTCCCTTATTTGCGGTGCATCGCTGCGATTTTGACTTATAGGAGAAATACGAATGAAGAATTTTAATTTTTATCAGATATCAGACTTGCATTTATATGCGGCTGATGCAATCGGTTCACGCGGAAAAAACTTTAAATTTAAGTGTGATACTGACCAAAAATGTATGGCTGAATCCTGCGCAATAGTTGATGCTGCTTTTGATAAGGTTATTCAGGATAAGGATAACGAAGTTGTTATACTTTCGGGGGATCTGTCTTTTGACGGTGAAAAGCAAAGTCATGATGTACTTGTTGAAAAGCTGAAAAAACTGAAAGCGGCAGGAAAAAAGGTCTATGTAACTTTTGCTACTCATGATTTTCACATGCATGCGAGGGCATATATCAACGATGAGATTATAACTTTGCCGAAATATACACGCGAGCAACTTCGTGAGATTTATAACGATTTTGGTTGGAGTGACGCAATAAGCGAACATACACCGTCTTATTCTTATGCAGTTGTTCCCGAAAAAGGATGGCGCTTTTTGATGCTCAATGATGACGGTGATGCTGAAGACTTTTGCGGTTATGATGAATCCCAGCTTGAATGGATAAGAGAGCAGGCTGAGCAGGCTAAGGCGGCAGGGGAAAAAATTGTTGCTGTTACGCATCATCCCGCCTTACCGCCAAATCTGTTTTATATGATTTACTCGCATAAAAATATGCTCGGCGGATATGAAAAAGCAATGCCGCTGTTTGCAGATTGGGGCATCGAATTTATCTTCACAGGTCACACTCACATGCAGTCAATAACATATCTCGATACACCGCAAGGAAACAGAATATATCACGTCAACACAGGTTCAATCATTGCCTATCCTGCACCTTTCAGAAAAGTTACAGCAACTGATGAAGGCTTTGATGTTAAAACTCTTTCTATTGATTCCTTTGACTGGGATCTTAAGGGTATGAGTGTTGAAGAATATATGAAGCATCATTTTGAGTTCATGCTTAAAGATATTATCTATTCACTTGGATATGACATTAATCATTTCAGGGAACTTGCATGGAGTTTCAGTCTTGATGAAAAAACTGTTGATAAGTTCAAACCGCTGTTTGTTCTTGCAGGTAAAATCATCAATGGTCTTACGATGAAGTCGCTTGGCAGAATTCTTTGTGTCGGCTCAAAGGTTGATGCATCTGTTGCAAAACTTAAGGTTAAGGATTTTATTCTTGATATAATTTGTCAGATGTATTCCGGCAGAAAGGTCTATACCCCCGACACAGCGGAATACAAAGCCTTTATTCCTATTGCCGCAAGAATCGGTAAGTTTGTTAAGCTTAAAGATTCCAATGGTAATGCAGTGCCGCTTGAAACTGTTATTGAAGATTTGCTTTATGACACCGGCGAATTCGACAACACCAACGCATTTTTGCCATATAAAACAAAATAAAAAACAAAAACATCCGTTGACTTTTTGACGGATGTTTTCATCTATGCGGGAGTTATAGCTGTTAAGTAAATGTTGAATAAGTCGCGGTACGTTGCTCGTTTACTTAAATTATTTTCTCATCTTTTTAATAATCTGATTTTCAATCGGATTGCAGATTCTTTCGAGTGCAACGATCATCAGTATTATTTGTACAATGCCTATTCCCAGACTTTGCGGCCATCTTATTGCAAGCTGGCTGACATACGGACTGCCTGATGTGAAAGAAATCCAGAACGAATTAAGAAGAAATGAGCAGATAAACTGATTGAGTACAACTGATATGATGACTCTCCATGGATTGCTCTTTTTCCAAAGGAACAAGCCGTAAATTAAACCTGATAAAAGTGCGGTGACTGTGTATCCCGGAAAATACGGAGCTGTTGCAAATGCAAGTGCTCCAATCAGATCGCCGATACCGTAAACGGCCATTGAACCGATCGGTCCGAATAATCTTGCCGCAATGACAACAGGAATGAATGATAACCCTATTTTGAGATTCCACATCTGAATGGATAATAACCGAGAAAGTATGACCTGTAATGCGATTAGCAGTGCAGTGCAAACAAGGTCGAAAATTACTTCCATCGGTGCTTTTTTGCTTTTTTTCATAAAAAACACTCCCTTATTTTTACATCGCACTCGCTGAAAAATAAGGAAGTCGGAAACTTCGGTATAATCACAGCGGGATGCAATTTGCGTACCGCAAAGCTGAAGCTTTTTCGTTTCCAAGACAACTCCCCGTTCTCGGAACACTTTAAACGCACGCAAATCTACTCTGTAGACTTTGACAGTTTACCACAGTGAAGTTGATGTGTCAATAGCGAAATTAAAGAAATGCAGAAGTTTTTTGATTCGACGATATAATCAATTTTATTTGACAAGATATTCTAAATAATGTTATAATGTGCGAGCAGTTATATTATATGACTGTCACAGGGTACTGTATAACGGTAGGCGGTTACTCCCGAAAGGGGGCGTGGCATATGACGATTATGGAGGCGATAGCACTTTTCTCTTTGATTGTTGCCATTGTTGACCTCGCTCGAAAGATATATAAAGATATTGACGAGAGACGCAACTCTTAATTAACATATTGTTCCGGCAATGTGGGATGTGCTTAAGATGTAAATCAAGGTTACATAAAAATTAAGAAAACACCGCCCAACCTGACAAGTTGCGGTGTTTTCTTAAATAACATCAAAATTTGTAAAGGAGCGACCGTTTATTATACAGTTGTCCTGTGTTTTTATTATATAACAATTATCGGCACCTTGTCAAGAGAATTTGTTTTTATTTTTTATTTCTCATATAATTGATTTTATCTCGCTTCTCAGTAATTTTTTCATCCATACAAACATAAAGTTTTATAAGGCGGACAAATTGTTTGCTAAGTATAACAGCGGCGGTGATAATATTGGATGAAGAAACAAGAGAGGCTTTAAGACGGGAACGTCGTGATAATAAAGAAAATATAAAAAAAGAAAGTTCCTCTGTGGTGACGGTAACACAGATCGTTTTGAGCATAATTCTTGCAGTGGTTGTGTTTTTTACTGTGAAAGGTGATACCGATGCATCAAAAAGGCTGAGGGCAGATTTTGAACGGCTTATGAGTTGGTCATGGGAAAACAGTGATGCACAAAGTGTTATGAAAACGGTGAAAGATTATCTTTCATCTCCGTTTGAGTTCTTGCCTGCTTTCAGTCCGGCGACACCTCCTGAAACGAGTGAAAGTGAAACAGAAGTTACAACCACTCAGATGGAAACAACAAAGGCAGATGACGAAATAACAGAAGAAAACTCTGAAACAGCAACATCGAATGAACCCGAAGAAACAACATCTGAAAAAGCTGAACCCGAAGCAATGAAAAAGTCAGCAGACAGTACTGACGGTAAGGGCGGAGAAGATATTTCATATAAGGCACAGGAAAACACCAGTTTTGCACCTGTTGCAACAACTGCACCTATTGTTGCGCCCGTTAGCAGCACAAAATATACTTCACAGTTCGGATACCGAATCAATCCGATAACTAATGAACGTTCTTTTCATACGGGACTCGATATCGCCGCTCCGCTAGGAACAAAAATAAGAGCGGCATATGCAGGCACTGTCAGAAAAACAGGCGAGGACAGCCACAGCGGAAAATATATTTTTCTGACTCATTCAGATGGATTTGAAACTTTCTATTGCCATTGCAGTGAAATTCTTGCCGAGCAGGGCGCTGTGATTCGTCAGGGTGAAACAATTGCCCTTGTCGGAAGCACAGGCTGGTCAACAGGTCCGCATCTGCATTTTGAAATCAGAAAAGACGGAACAAGGCTCAATCCGTTATGGGTGTTAGAGGGCAAAGAAGATGATAGTTGAAATAATGGGAACTGAATATAAATTCGGATTTTCGTTTGTTGCCGTGCTGACAATAATGCTCATGACGGCAGATAATAATATTGCGGCAGTGTCAATTGTGTCCTCACTTCTTCATGAGTGCGGACACCTTGTTTTTATGTATGCTTTTCATGATGCGCCCAAAAGCGTTGAATTCGGTGGGTTTGGAATCCGCATTGAAAGGCTCGGAGTGTCGGCAACAAGTTATAAGCATGAGGCGATTATTGCAATCGGCGGTGTATGTGTAAACTTTATTCTTGCCTTGACTTTGTTTGTTGTATTTTATTTTTTCGGCAGTCAAACAGCCTTTATAACAGCTTTTGTTAATATTTTTATAGCTTCTCTTAATTTAATGCCTGTCGGAATGCTTGACGCAGGACGATTTTTGAGGTATATTTTACTTATGCGGATTGAAGAGCAAAAAACAGAAAGGCTCATTTCCCGCATATCAGACATAACGGTAATTTGTTTCACCGCTTTCTGCATTGTTTACACAGTGATTCTCGGCTTTAATATAAGCCTTACGGCAGTTGCGGTCTATTTAATATTTACCAATTTGAAACGGAGTTAAATTATGATAAGCAAGGAAATTGAAAAAATTCTGCCGCTGGTGCAAAAACCGGGCAGATACACAGGCGGCGAACTTAACAGTATTGTTAAAGATAAGTCAAAGGTTGATATCAGATATGCGTTTTGTTTTCCTGATAACTATGAAATAGGGATGTCACATCTCGGAATTAAGATTCTTTATTCAGCCGCAAATGCGCGCGAAGATGTTTGGTGTGAGCGTGTTTTTGCGCCCTGGCACGATATGGAGGAAGAAATGCGTAAGCGTAATTTGCCGCTTTACGCACTTGAAAGCGGTGATCCGCTGACTGAGTTTGATCTCATCGGCTTCACGTTGCAATATGAACTTTCATATACCAACGTTCTCAACATGCTTGACCTTGCAGGTATTCCTGTTAGGGCGGAGGATAGGCATGATCTTACACCTATTATTGTCGGCGGCGGTCCTTGTGCATCAAACCCTGAACCGCTTGCAGACTTCTTTGATATTTTCTCACTCGGTGAAGGTGAAGAAGTGACAGACGAACTTTTTGATTTGCTCAAAGAGTGCAAGAAAAGCGGTGCAACGAAAGCTGAATTTCTTCGCCGTGCCGCACAAATTGAGGGCATCTATGTTCCATCGCTTTATGATGTCACATATAACGATGACGGCACGATAAAGGCGGTTACTCCGAAAGACGGTGCTCCTGAAAAGGTTAAAAAACGTATCATTGCAGACCTTGACACGGTTCACTATCCCGATAAATTCATTGTGCCTTATATTGAAGTTGTTCATGACAGGGTTGTGCATGAAATACTTCGCGGATGTATTCGCGGTTGTCGTTTTTGCCAGGCAGGCTTTTTATACAGACCGATAAGAGAGAAATCTCCTGATGTTATCAATGACCAGTGCAAGCAGCTTTGCGATGTCACGGGCTATGATGAAATCTCACTTTCATCGCTCAGCACAAGCGACTATACTCAGCTTGAACCACTGCTTGATAAGCTGCTTTCATGGACGATACCCGAAAAAATCAACATTGCTTTGCCATCGTTGCGAGTTGATAATTTCTCTGATGAACTTATGGAAAAGCTGCAAAAGGTAAGGCGTAGCGGACTTACATTTGCGCCGGAGGCAGGCACACAAAGACTTCGCGATGCAATCAATAAAAATGTTACCGAGGAAGAAGTACTGCGTACTTCGCGCAAGGCTTTTGCAGGAGGATGGACGGCAGTTAAACTTTATTTCATGCTCGGACTTCCGACTGAAACATATGACGATGTTGCAGGAATTGCGGAACTTGCCCAAAAGGTAGTAAATGAATTCTATCGCAATCCCGATAAGCCAAAAGGTAAAGGTGTCACCGTTTCAATCAGTGTTGCGTCGTTTGTTCCAAAGCCGTTCACTCCGTTTCAGTGGGAACCTCAAAACGTCAAAGAGGAACTCATTAAAAAGCAGGAGCATTTGCTCTCTTCAGTAAAAACAAAGAAAATCAATGTCAGCTATCATAAGGTTGATATCAGCTTCCTTGAAGGTGTTATGGCGCGAGGTGACAGACGTCTTGGCAAGGTTATCGAACATGCATGGAGAAACGGTTGTAAGTTCGATAGCTGGGATGACAGCTTTAAGTTTGACGTATGGATGCAGTCATTTGAACAGCTTGGTGTTGACCCGTTGTTCTATAATGCAAGAAAACGTGAATTTTCCGAAATTCTTCCGTGGGATCATCTTGATTACGGAATCAGAAAAGAATTTCTCATCAAAGAAAACGAAAAGGCTCACAGAAGTGAAACAACTCCGCACTGCCGCATAAAATGCGCGGCTTGTGGTGCAAGTAAACTGAACGGAGGTAAGTGCGATGCGATGCGTCAGAATATGGTTTAACAAAACAGGTATGAGCCGCTATATTTCACATCTTGATTTGATGCGAACAATGACAAGGGCAATTCGTCGCTCAAAAATACCTCTTTGGTACACTGAGGGATTCAATCCCCATCCATATATGACCTTTTCACTTCCGCTGTCACTCGGAATGGAAAGTGTCTGCGAATCAATGGACATTCGCATTGAGGGCGAGATAACTAATGAAGAAATCCTTGAATCACTGAAGGCGGTTATGCCGGTGGGCATTGATATTACAGCTGTAACAGAACCGGAACTTGATCCGAAGTTTATTGCTTTCGGTGAGTTTGATATCGTATTCAGCGATGTTGCTGACCCCGGAACTTTTATAAATGATGTTAACGAAATGCTCGGCAGAGATGAACTTATTGTTCAAAAACTCGGCAAAAAGGGCAGACGCAAGGTGTATAAAGATATCAACTTAATTGAATTTATCAAGTCATATTCAATTGTGATTCGTGATGTAAACACAGCAGTGCTGAATGTTGTTCTGCCTGCGGGAAGCACAACGAATGTCAATCCGTCGCTTCTTGCGGATGAAATTCTAAAATATAATCCCGATTGCGGGTATATCATAATGAGAAAACAGCTTATGACAGCGGAAATGAAATCTTTTAAATAAATTTTCCAAAAATGCTTGCAATGCAGAGTTAATTGTGATAGAATACCAAAGGTTATGTGTCGTGGATATGCGTCAGACACTAATCTGGACAATTCAGTCAAAATTAAATTAAAGCGGTCCTCTGCTGCAATATGCGGCACGAACGTGGCAGAATTCAGGAGGAACAAAAAATGGACGCACTCAAACTCATCTCAGATTCGAGCCTTAAGGCAGAAGTACCTGAAATTAACGTTGGTTCAACAGTTCGTGTTCACGTTAAGATTCGTGAAGGCGAAAGAGAAAGAATCCAGGTTTTCGAGGGAACAATCATTGCCAAAAAGGGTAGCGGAATTTCTTCAACATTCACTGTTCGCCGTGTATCATACGGTGTTGGTGTTGAAAGAGTATTCCCGGTTCATTCACCGAACGTTGCTAAAGTTGAAGTTGTCAGAAACGGTAAAGTTCGCAGAAGCAAGCTTTATTATCTTCGTGACAGAGTCGGCAAAGCAGCAAAGGTTAAGGAAAAGCTCAACTGATAAGGGCAGAAGAAAAAGGGGAGCTAAGACGCTTCCCTCTTTTGTTTTAGTAAACGCTTAATAAATCGCGGTACGTTGCTCGTTTGCATAAAGTTCCGTTATATCGCACGGAATTTCCTTAAAATACGAAAGTATGACTGCGTCAATTCTATGAGATCTGACGAAATTTCTGACGGCACGCTCACCTTACCGCATTTATCATCGTTTGCTTTATAATTAAAGTATATCTTAATTTTTGTGCTTATAATAAACTCATTGACTGATTTATCATCGTTGATGTTTTAGTGGAAAGGCGGTTGTTCTTATGGAAGATATTGCGAAAAAGGATAAAAGCGAACAGACTGTTAAAGATAAAGTGATAATTAATTTTTATGATATTGCGTCAATTCTTGTTTCTGCAATTGTCACAATAATGATTATTTTCACCTTTGTTTTTCGTGTTGTCGGTGTTGTGGGCACTTCAATGGTTCCGACTCTTAACGATAGTGACTGGCTTCTTGTAAGCGCGTTTGACAGCAATCCGCAATATGGTCAGGTTGTAATTGTTACTCAGCCGAACTGGTTCGATGAGCCGATCGTCAAACGTATAATAGCGACGGAAAATCAAACGGTTGACATCAATTTCCAAACAGGTGCGGTATATGTTGACGGTATTGAACTTGATGAGCCATATATTAATAACCCCACAATCAACAGTGAGGGTGTGGAGTTTCCGCTTGTTGTTCCCGAAGGTCATGTTTTTGTAATGGGTGACAATCGTCAAGGCTCAACCGACAGCCGCTCTGATAAAATCGGTTTTATTGATGAAAACTACATCATGGGTGTTGTGAAATATAAGCTGATTTCATATGACAGCATGACAGGCAAAATGAAATTTAACAGTCCGAGTGAATGGAAAGTTAAGTGATTTTTTCATACGCGGGTAAGCGTGAAACAATATTAAAACTATTCTCCGCCGAGTTTACTTAATGAAAACGGCGGAGTTTCCTAAAGGGGGATAATTATGGCGGATTCACAAAAACAAATCGTGCAGTGGTTTCCCGGTCATATGGCTAAAACAAGGCGGCAGATCAAAGAAAGTCTTTCTCTTGTTGATGCAGTAACAGAACTTCTTGATGCAAGAATACCGATGAGCAGTCGAAACCCCGAACTTGATGAACTGACTGCAAGAAAACCCAGAATCGTTCTGCTCAACAAATGTGACATGGCTGACGAAAAAACAACTAAGTTGTGGATAGAGCATTTCAAAAAAGCAGGGCAGTATGCAATTGCGGTTGATTGCCGCAGTGGTAAGGGACTGAATCAGTATCATACACTTGTGAGAAAGGTGCTTGCAGATAAAATCAAACAAAACGAGGAAAGAGGTATGCCGGGAAAGGCACTTCGCGTGATGGTGGTGGGAATACCGAATACAGGTAAGTCCTCGTTCATCAATCGCATGGCAGGCAAGAACCGTGCCAAAGTTGCTGATAAGCCGGGTGTGACGCGCCACAATCAGTGGTTTGCAATCGGCAACGGAATTGAACTTCTTGATACACCCGGTGTGTTGTGGCCGAAGTTCGATGACCCGGAAGTAGGGGATAAACTATCTTTTATCGGCTCGGTTAAGGATGAAGTGACAGACAGCGAAACAATGGCATGCAGATTGCTTTCAGTTCTGTCAAGAGATTATGCGCCTTTGCTTTGTCAGCGATACAAACTGAAAGCCGATGAACTTGACGGCAGAGCAAGTTATGAACTGCTTGAAATGATTGGCAGAAAAAGAGGTATGCTCATCCGAGGCGGAGAGATTGACACAGAGCGTGCATCAGTCATGCTGCTTGATGAATATCGCGGTGGTAAAATGGGCAAGATCTCATTCGAGAAGCCATAAAAATACAACTAAACATAAAAACAACCGTTTTCACTTTGATTCTGTGAAAACGGTTGTTCATTTATTCGTGATTATGATTCTGTCTTATGCTTTCTGTAATATACATAAGAATAAACAATCGGAATTCCAACGGCCAAAATCAGAGTCGGCAGAAAGATCCACACATTATTTAAAAACGAAGTTGCCAGAATTATAACACCTGCAATCACATAACACCAACCCGAAAGACGATGAGTTTTGTTCCAATTTTCGCTGTCTTTCAAAGTCCACGGCAGTTTCAATCCGAATGTGTAATTTTGCTTTGCCTTGGGCATTACGTTGCCGAGAACGATTAACATAATACCTATCAAAAGGCTCATTATAAAACCGACATTGACTTCAGAACCGAGTGCATTTGCATAAATCATCGGGAAAATTACAAGTGATATCGCAGGAACAATCCAGAATACCATTGAAAGCGGTTTTTTGCCAATGTTTTTGTTCTTGGGATCTGCGTTAGTGGCAATCAGACAAACAAGATGAAGAGCCAGCAAAATAAGCGGCATTGCAAAAACGGTGAATCCTTTGCTGCTCCAATCATTTGCCGCATTGTCTGTGCCGAAATGAGTTGCAATGGTATCAGGTAGTTTTGGCCAAAGTATACAGCCGATGAGCATCGGAATAAGGATAGTTGCCGAACTGATGATAATTTTTAATTTGTTTTTCTCTAACATGATGAAACCCCCTTTAGTCTGTTTCGGATTTGAGTTCACTGAGCCATAACATGATTTCTTCAATGACTGATGCGTTTAGTTCGTAGAATATAAATTTACCCTCGCGGCGGTCCGTGATGAGATCTGCATCTTTGAGCACTGAAAGATGCCTTGAAATAGCGGCGCCTGTCACAGGAAAATGATTGGTAATTTCACCTGCCGACATTCTTCCTTTCTTTAACATATTAAGTATGTCACGTCTGATTGGGTCAGCAAGAGCACGAAGAGTCTGCTGAATACTCAAGATTATCATCTCCTTTGAAAGTCATTTAACATTTAACTTAACTGTTAAATGTATTATATGCCCATTTGTCATTCTTGTCAATAGTTTTCTGAGAGTTTTTCATAAATAACGAAAAAAACTTTCAAAATGACTTGACAACGATATTATGTTAGGTTATAATATCAAAGCTGTGTAAAGCAAAATGTCTTTACATATACGGAGGGAATGAGAAATGGCTAAAAATCTTGATGTTACAGTGCTTTTTGATATTTACGGCGATATGCTGACAGAAAAGCAGCAGGATTTTATCGGCTATTACTATAACGATGACCTTTCACTTGCGGAGATTGCAGAAAATGAAGGAATCACCCGTCAGGGTGTACGTGATGCAATCAAGCGCGCCGAGGCTCAGCTTTTTGATTTTGAAGCTCATCTCGGACTGAAAAAGCGCTTTGATGAAATGCGTGAAGGACTGGAAGAAATCAAGGCATTGACCGAGATTATCAACGAAGTTAACCGCAGTACGATATTATCACGTGAGATTAATGATGCAATTGCCCGTATAAATGTTGTTGCACAGGTTATGTGCGAACAGTAATCTATAACGACGAAAAGGAGTGTGATTTAATTGGCGTTTGAAGGCCTTTCAGACAGACTTGAAGCCGCCTTTAAAAGGCTCAGAAGCAAAGGTGCATTGACTGAAAATGATGTTAAGGATGCAATGAGAGAAGTTCGTCTGGCTCTTTTGGAAGCTGACGTTAACTATAAAGTTGCCAAGGACTTCACCAAAAACGTTACCGAACGTGCAATCGGCGCTAAGGTAATGGAAAGTCTTACTCCGTCACAAATGGTTATAAAAATCGTCAATGAGGAACTTACAAACCTCATGGGCGGAACAAAAGCAAGGCTTAATGTTGCGAACCATCCGCCCACAATCGTCATGATGTGCGGACTCCAGGGCTCAGGTAAAACAACTCACAGTGCAAAACTTGCGTTGATGCTGAAAAATCAGGGTCACAGACCCCTGCTTGTTGCCTGTGACGTATACAGACCTGCCGCAATCAAGCAGTTGCAGGTTGTCGGCGAAAAAGCGGAAGTTCCTGTTTTTGAAATGGGTCAGATCGATCCTGTTGAGATTGCTAAGAACGCTGTTTCTCTTGCTAAGGATAAAGGTTATGACTATGTTTTTCTTGACACCGCAGGCCGACTTCATGTTGATGAACAGCTTATGAATGAACTTAAAAGCATCAAGTCAGAGGTTAAACCTCATGAAATACTTCTTGTTGTTGATTCAATGACAGGTCAGGATGCAGTTAATGTTGCAACATCATTTGATGAAGCACTCGGTATTGACGGACTTATCCTCACAAAGCTTGATGGTGACACACGAGGCGGTGCGGCTCTTTCAGCAAGAGCAGTTACAGGCAAGCCAATCAAATTTGTCGGTACGGGTGAAAAACTCGGCGATTTGGATGTATTCCACCCCGACAGAATGGCATCAAGAATCCTCGGCATGGGTGATATGCTTTCGCTGATTGAAAAAGCCGAACAGGAACTTGACGAAAAGAAAGCGCTGGAACTTGAAAGAAAGCTTCGAAAAAATAAATTCGACCTTAACGATTTGCTTGACCAGATTCAGCAGATGAGAAAAATGGGTTCAATCAAAGATATCCTCAAAATGCTTCCCGGTGTTGGCAGAAAAGTTGATGAAGTCGAAATTGATGAAAGACAGTTTGACAGAATGCAGGCAATTATCCTTTCAATGACACCGAAAGAAAGAACAAAGCCTGACATTATCAATCCGTCCAGAAAGCGCAGAATAGCTGCAGGATGTGGTATGCAGGTTGAGGACGTTAACAGACTTCTCTCCCAATACCGTCAGATGCAAAAAATGTTTAAGCAGTTTTCGGGCAAAAGCGGAAAGAAAATGCGTAAACGTATGATGAATATGCCGGGTATGAACGGCATGGGGAACGGCGGTTTCCCGATGATGTAATAAACAACACGCAAAAAAGATAATAAACACAAAGCGTGTTAATTAATATTTAAACATATTTTTGGAGGTAACAAAAATGGCAGTAAAAATCAGACTTCGCCGTATGGGCGCAAAAAAGGCACCGTTTTATCGTGTGGTAGT
>JAMPDR010000072.1 GCA_023665555.1 Ruminococcus sp. | reverse complement strand
GGCTGTTTTCACTTCTGCCCATGATGAAATATGCAATTGCAGCCTTTTTTGCATCAGCTGTTTTACCGATTACAATACCTCTGCCGACATATGCATTATCTTTGATAAGTTCGCCTATATCATTAATCTTGTAAATATCCAATTTAAAATTCTCCTTTTCTTTCAGAAAGTCTGATTAACTCAGAACTTTCTTATGAATTATTTTTGCTGTCCTTACGGATAACGTCGTGTGCGCCGCCCTCAACAATGCTTGTTGAAGAAACGAGGGTCAGCTTAGCCTTGCTCTGAAGTTCCTTGATGCTCAGTGCGCCGCAGTTGCACATGGTTGACTTAACCTTGCTGAGCGTCTTGTCAACGTTATCTTTAAGAGTACCTGCATACGGTACGTATGAGTCAACGCCCTCTTCAAATGAAAGCTTCTTGTCGCCGCCAAGGTCATATCTCTGCCAGTTTCTTGCTCTGTTTGAGCCTTCGCCCCAATATTCCTTAACGTAAGTTCCGCCGATGAAGAGTTTTTCTGTCGGACTTTCGTCAAAGCGTGCAAAGTATCTGCCGAGCATGATGAAGTCAGCGCCCATTGCAAGAGCAAGAGTCATGTGGTGGTCATGAACGATACCGCCGTCCGAGCAAACCGGAACATAGATACCTGTTTCTTCAAAATATTCATCTCTTGCCTTACATACTTCGATGAGTGCAGTTGCCTGACCTCTGCCGATACCCTTTGTTTCACGGGTGATGCAGATTGAGCCGCCGCCGATGCCGACTTTAACAAAGTCTGCGCCGCATTTTGCAAGGAAGAGGAAACCTTCTTTGTCAACAACGTTTCCTGCACCGACTTTTACGCTGTCGCCGTATTTCTCACGGATATATTCGATTGTGAGTTTCTGCCACTCTGAAAAACCTTCTGATGAGTCAATGCAAAGCACATCTGCACCTGCTTCAACAAGGGCAGGAACTCTCTCGGCATAGTCACGTGTGTTGATACCTGCACCGACAACATAGCGCTTGCTTGAATCAAGAAGTTCATTCGGATTTTCTTTATGTGATTCATAGTCCTTACGGAATACGAAATAGAGCAATCTGCCGTCATCACTTACGATGGGAAGTGAATTAAGTTTATTGTCCCAGATGATGTTGTTTGCCTCGTGAAGAGTGACACCCTCTTTGGCAGTGATGAGTTTTTCAAGCGGAGTCATGAAATTGCTGACTTTTTCGCTCGGATCCATTCTGCTTACACGGTAGTCACGGCTTGTAACGATGCCGAGAAGTTTACCGTTTGATGTACCGTCGTCAGTTACTGCAACGGTTGAATGTCCGCTCTTTTCTTTAAGAGCGAGGATATCTGCAAGGGTTGCATCGGGGCTGATGTTTGAATCGCTGGGAACAAAACCTGCCTTATAGCTTTTTGCTCTTGCAACCATAGCAGCCTCATCTTCGATTGATTGAGAACCATAGATAAATGAAACACCACCGCTTTTTGCAAGCGCAACAGCGAGTCTGTCGCCCGAAACGGACTGCATGATTGCAGAAACCATCGGGATATTAAGTTCAATTGCACTCTTTTCGCCCTTTTTGAATTTGACGAGCGGAGTTTTCAGTGAAACATTTGCCGGAACACATTCGCTTGAAGAATAACCCGGAATCAGGAGATATTCATTAAAAGTATGTGACGGCTCATTGATGTAAGTTGCCATAGCTTTCTCATCCTTTCGTTATTACAAAATTTAATGATTGATAAATTAAAACCGGGCAGTCTTTCACCATGCGGAAAGACTGCCCAGACGGTCGACATTATAAAACCATTCTGCTTCCTTGTGGTAATCCACATTATCCGTCAGTCACAGAATCCTTTATTAACTTTGTATAATTGTACTATAACTGACAGCAAAAGTCAATCACATGTTTCAAAAAGACTTTCCTAATTTTTTTGCAAAAACAAGGGCAAATATGGGCGAAATATACAGAACGGTTTGACGGTATGCGGGGAAGCCTGTATACTACGAAAAGATATCAACCGCAAAAATAAGTATCAATTGAGTTTATAACGGACTATATGCAACAAAGCCAAGTCATGAATTATCTACAGACTTGGCTTTAATTTTTTACTTTTTACTACATATGTTAATAATGCATTGCACCGCAAGCACAGATTTGATTAGTTCTGAAAAGTTTCCAAAATATACGAATCAATTTATAAACAAAGCCTAAAAATCCCGTCTTATGACAAATGTGACTACATGTTTCTGATGGATTTTCAGCAACTTGACTGCTTCCATCTGCAAATACATATTCACTGAAACTATCTGCTTCGAAAATAATAAAACCGTTTTCATACTTGCTGTCAATTCTTTCTGATGTTCCATCTTTCAACATATGATAAACAACAACTGAATTCACATCATAGCCTTGAGGAATAGGTATCTTAACAGTAATCTTTTCTTTAGGCTGAACTTTTTCACCCGATAATTCAAACGAAATATCAAAAGCCGTGAAACGTGAATAATTATTTCCGAAAAGAAGCATTGCGTTTGAACTTATTGATTTGTTAACAACGAGATTAACCTCATCATCAAATGCATTTGAATTATATATAACTTCTACACCACTGTTTTCGTCGGTCAATCTTTTTATTTGCGGTTCATCATCAAAGTAAACACATTTAATTCCACGTTCTTTTGCGTACTCTGCGGCTTTTGATTCTTTATAACAATAGATTGTTGCATTGGGATTTGCAATCGCTTCATCATAATACTTCATATGCTGTGATTCCCATTCATCAAAACGTTCACTAAGCATATTCGTTTCTTCGAAGGATATCTCTCTCATCTGAGTTCTGATAGCAATATATGCTAACTGCCAAACCATTTCAGCAACTTCATCAGGAGTAGCATCAACTACATCCCCTAATATCATACCCAAACTCGATTCCGTGATATCAAGTTCCTTACTCATTATGTAAATGTTTTGAGATAAGCCGGTATTTGTACCAAGAAATTCATCTGTTGAAAATTTAGTATTGTCCCCTTCAATTACAATCTTATCCAAATATAAATTGGCACCGAAACTATAGTATGATTTCTCATATGTTTTAGGCAAAGTAATATCTTTCAATCTCACACAATAATCGAATGTCGCAAATCCGAATTCTGTAATCTTTTCGGGAATATTTATATTTTGCAGATTTACACATGCGTAAAATACTTGTTCCGGAAGATATGTAAGACTTTCTGAAAGTCTTACGCTTTGCAGATTCTTACAAAAAAAGAATGCATTTTCTCCAACACCTAGCACGTTATCTGACATTTCAACACTTTTGAGATTAAAACAAAAGCTAAATGCATCTCCACCTATGTAAACTACACTTTCCGGAATATTAACAGACTCAATACTATAATGTTTATAAAAAGCTCTTCCTCCAATGTTTGTGACTCCGTTTTCAATATTAACCGATGTTATTTCCTCAATAAACTCACTCCATGGAACATCAGAAATCCACTCATACACATTATTATCATCATCAATTTTATTTTTTATAATGTGGTAGTGATTCATATCTCCATTGCCGGATATATTCAAAATGCCGGTATCTCTATCAAAAGACCAATATACATTTTCACCACACTGACCACTTGTGATTGGTACTTCTACAGCAATTGCTGATATTTGATAGATTAATAACATAATTAATGCCATCAACAAAGCAACTAATTTTTTCAGTTGATTTTTCATTTACAAATTTCCTCCAGCATAAATTTCGTTTTATAAAATATACCATATAATCAAATAAAAGGCAATATATATTTTTCAGAAAATTCATTATTATATAGCAAATCAAGCGACCCGAAAGCCGCCTGATTATTTGTTTTATTTCACCTTAACGCTCTTAACCGCACTTGCTGCACTGTAAATATTTGTGCCGCCCGCTGTTTTATATGCCGTAACTTTGAAATAATATGTAGTTCCTTTTTTGAGGCCTGTCTTGCTGTACTTCAAAGCGCCGTTTTTGATTGTTGCAATCTTTTTGAAATCGCCGCTCTTGCTTGTTGACATATAAACAACATATCCGCTCGCACCGCTCACCTTGTTCCAGCTGAGGTCTGCCTTTTTGCTGCCTGCCGTTACTTTGAGTGTCGGAGCCGCAGTCTTTGTTGCTGTTGAAATTGTTGTTTTTGATGCGCTCAAATAAGTGGTCTTACCGTTTTTGGCGTATGCCTGAACAGCATATTTGTAGCCTGTTCCGGCCTTAAGTTTGCTGAAAGTGTAGGTTGTCTTTGTTGTGTCAGCAACCTTAACGTATGCTTTCTTTGCAGTGTCATATTTGAAAACTCTGTAACCCTTTGCACCTGTAACAGCAGACCATGTGAGTTTTACGCTTGAAGTGGTTTGAGTTGCCTTAAGGTTCTTTACATTTGCAGGAACAATCTTGAATGTGAGGGTCTTTGTTCCCTTGTAGCCGTATTTTTCAATACCCTTAACGGTTACTGTTGCCGTACCCATATTCTTGTTGTTCTTGTAAGTGACCTTATAATGTGTGCCGAGTTTCAGCGTTGTCTTGCCGTTCTTGACTGTTACGGTCGGCTTAACCTCTTTGCCTGTGTAAGCTGCGGTTGCTTTAACAGTGATTGTGCACTTCTTAAGTTCAACCATCTTCAGCTTTGCAATTGTTTTGGTTTCGGTCTTTTTGCATTTTGAGCAGGTGCGTGTCTGTGTGCCTGTTGATGAAGTAGTTGCCTTTTTAGTTGTTTTCCATTCACCGTAAGTATGCTTACAGCTGTCAACAAACTTGAAGCCGTTTGCTTTTGCATATTTATGAGCCGCAGAATTATATGTACCTGTGATTGTGAAACCCGAAACTTTACCGCTTTCAGTGTCATATGTATAACCGAAAGCTTCTTCACCGATAGTTTTAACGCTTGCAGGAATTGTTACACTTTTAAGTGCAGTGTCTAAAAATGCATCGTCGCCGATTTCTTTAACACCGTCTGCAATAGTTACACTTTTAAGTTTTGAACATTCACTAAATGCAAATTCCGAAACGGTCTTAACGCTTTTCGGAATAGCGATACTTGTCAAAGCACTGCATCCTTCAAACGCATCACTGCCGATGAGTGTAACACTGCTTGGTATAGTTACACCGGTCAGTTTTTCGCAAGAAGCAAAGCAATAATCATCAATCGTTTTCACTGTGTTAGGAATCGTTACACTTGTTAAAACTTCGCAGCTATCAAAGCCTGTGATTCCGACAACTGTATATCCGTTGAGTTTTGACGGAATTTTAACCGTCTTATCATAGCCGTTATATCCAACTATTTTAATAGTTTTATCCTTGGCACTTACAATTTCATAAACATACGGTGAAATTTCGCCGGTAGAAACGAACTTAAATCCGTCATTCATAGCATAGCGATAAACAAATGTGTTCTTGTCAGCCTTTATGGTAAAGCCTGATATCTTTTTATGCATTGAATCAAGTATACTTAAAGCACCGTCAGCACCTGCGCCTGCAATAAGATCGTTAATGCTGCCAAAATTGCTCAAATCAAAATCGGGATTACTCATCCAACCGAAAGCGCGCATACCAACTTGCGGATTTCCCTTTACGGTAACGCTCTTCAGAGCATTGCAATTATAAAACGCTTCAATGCCGACATACTCAACAGTTTCAGGAATTGTCAGACTTTTCAGTCCTGTGCAACCCATAAATGCAACCATGCCGATTTCTTTCACAGTGTTCGGAATAGTTATACCGGTAATTGTGTCGCAGAATTCAAATGCGGACTCACCTATTCTGACAACTGTTTTGCCGTCGATCTTAGACGGTATATTCACAGTTTTTTCCGAACCGTAGTAATGAGTGATTTCAATGGTTTTTGATTTAACGTTTACATCTGAATAAACATAAGGGTCAACCGTTCCGACAGATTCAAACTTAAAGCCATTCACTCTTGCATAATGATCGGCAGCTGAATTTGTGTAACCCTTGATTGTAAGGTTACTAACGGCAAGTGGCTCTTCAAAAAGATCAGCTTCACCGTTTTTATAATAGTAACCAAATGCAAAATCCCCAATATAAGTAACACTTTTCGGTATTGAAACCTTTGTAAGTTTTTTGCAGCCGATGAACGCATTTAAATCGATTGAAGTGATTCCCTCGGCAATTGTAACCTCTGTCAAATTGCCGAAATTTTCAAATGCATTGTAAGAAATGTTTTCAACAGTTTTTCCGTCAACTTTTGCGGGTATATCAAGTTTTTTCACAGACGACTTGACACCGCGATATCCGGTAATCTCAACAGTTTTTGTTTCATAATCATAAAGATCATATGAATAAGATGAAAGTGCGCTTGCTTTCACTCCGAGGTCAATATCTGCAATGTTTGACAAAACAGGCACTGCCGACATGAACATAACCACGATTGCAAGGCACAAAAGTGTTCGTTTGAATGTTTTCTTCATAATTGTTCTTTCCTTTCGCAACGGAATTTTAAAGTAATAGCAAGATTTAAAAGTTTTCTGCTATGGAACTTTAACAATATTTTACTCTTGATTTTTTCCGCAGTCAACAATTATTAAGAAATTGTAATAATTTTTGCATCGTTTTGAACAACAGACATATGTCGCAATGAAGTAATAGGTAATATGGAATAGTTAAGAGGTATGGTCGCGGATAAGGCAGTAACATATTTTAAATTGCATCCGCGAAATGTTGCAACTGTTAATTTTTAGATTTTAATTTTTAACACTGATTTAAATCTTTACTTTTCTCTGCGGATAAAAATTTTCATATTATAACAATCTTATTCGCGACCACACATCTTCACTATTACATTTTACTTATTACCTGTGCGTAGCACTGTCCTCATGCCGGACAGGCAGTTACTTTTTCTGCGTTCAGAAAAAGTAACCAAAAAGAAACTCTGACGTACGCAAAAAACGGCGAAAAATCGTTCCGATTTTTGCCGTAATTTGCTATGGGTAAGTTTGTACTAAACCCCATTTCCTTTGAACGCCTTACAATAATGACAAAATACGTTCGGCTATGGTTAGACTGTTCACCATAACCATAGAGATTCAAAACAGCCGGGGCTTTGTCGGCTGTCTTTAGTTATAGTCTTATTGAAAAATTTTACTTTTTTCTTCGCTTACTTAAAGTTTAAAATCTTAATTATAATAACTCTCTAACCGTTATGTATAATTAAAGTTCGCGGATGAAAGATGAAAAATTGCAGATTTATATCGCGGCCTTAACTCCTAATTCCTCATTTTTTCGCTCCACTCTTCAAACTCCACACTGTTAAACAGCGCTGCTTCAATCTCATCTCTTCCTCCGCTGATCGATCCCTGCACAATGCCGCCTCTTCCTCCGCCGCGGCCGTTGAATGCGGAATTTAGCTTTTTGCAAAGTGAATTCACATCAAAGTCGGTTTTGCTGATGATGACATATTTATACTCTCCGTCACCTGCGAAAACTGCGGCAAACTCCCCTGCTTTTTCGCTTATCAAATTCGCAAACTCGCGCAGCATATTTACATCTGTTGTATCAAAAAAAACAATAATTCTTTTTTGCGGTTCTACGCTTTCCGCTTTGTATTTCAACAGTTCAAGTTTTGCGCCTTGGAGCTGAAAGTTCAAATTTGCATTGTCATCTTTCAATTTCTGAACCATTTCGGCAGTCTGCGTTTCTTTTGCCGAAAGCAGATTGCTTACCTTGTGATTTTCATCAAGTTTTCTTCTGATGTCACAAAGCGCACGTTCGCCGCAAAGAATACTAAGTCTTGTTCCGCCTTTATATTTTTCAAAGCTGACTATTTCAAAAATGCCGATTTCGCCGGTTCTTTTAACATGCGGAGCACAGCACGCACACATATCAACACCGGGAATCTCAACCAGGCGCAGAGCATCATTAATTTCCTTTTTACTGCGATAATCAATGCTGTTTATTTCCTGCTCAGTCGGGTAAAACACCCTCACTTCAAGATCATCCCATATCGCATTGTTGACAAGGCGTTCTACTTTACATACATCGTCATAATCAAGACTTCCGTTGAAGTCAACCGTCACGACCTCACTGCCGAGATGAAATCCCACATTGTCATATCCATAAAGGCTGTGAACGATTCCCGAAAAAATATGCTCACCTGTGTGTTGCTGCATGTCGGAAAAGCGTTTTTTCATGTCGATTTTTCCGTGCAAAACCGCACCAACTCTGAACTTTTGCAAGTTTTCCACACAGTTTTCCACGTAGTGCTTTATTTTTCCACATTCGATTTCAACGTGTTCTACATATGCATTTTCAAGATATCCAACATCGGAAGTTTGTCCTCCACCCTCAGGAAAAAAAGCGGTGCGATCGGTCACAACAATTAGTTTATCTTCGCAGTTGTAAAGTTCAGTCACTTTACAGTTAAACTCGGTAACGTAGCTGTCAAGGTCATATAATTTTTCGGTCATTGACATACCCTCCGTGGTGAAAATAAGATAAAACGGGCGGATTTTACTCCGCCCAACAAGATACTTTAACCCAATTTATGCACAAACAATCCGCTGAGCAGCTTCGGCTCAAACCATGTTGATTTCGGCGGCATTACCTTGCCCGCATCAGCAATTGCCATGAGATCATCAAGCGAAGTCGGATACATTGAAAATGCAACTTTCATGTCGGTTTCGCATCTTCTTTCAAGTTCTTTCAAACCTCTGATTCCGCCGACAAAATCAATGCGCTTGTCTGTTCTCGGATCGGAAATATCAAAAATAGGTGTGATGCAGTTGTTCTGCAAAATTGAAACATCAAGTCTGCCAACAGGGTCGCTTTCATCGAATGTACCCTCTTTTGCGGTAAGTTTATACCACTGCTTATCAAGATACATACCAAAAGTGTGCTTTGCTTTAGGCTTGTACGGAGCATCGGAATCTGCTTTTTCCACGGTGAATTTTCCGCTGAGTTTTGCAAGATATTCATCGTTCGTAAGTCCGTTCAAATCTTTGATAACACGGTTATAGTCCATGATTGCAAGTTCATTTTTCGGGAACACTACTGCAAGGAAGAAATTGAACTCCTCAGTTCCGTCAAAATCAGGATTCTGCTCTCTTCTTTTCCGACCGACTTTAACAGCAGATGCACAACGGTGGTGTCCGTCTGCGATGTAAAGATAATCGACCTTTTCGAAAGCCTTGGAAAGTGCTTCGTTTGTTTCATCGCAATCAATGACCCAAACAGTGTTCACAATTCCGTCCTCTGTTGTGAAATCATAAACCGGAGCATGATTATTCTGCCATGCGGAAATTGTTTCACTGATAAAATCGTTTTCACGGTAAGCGAGGAAAATCGGGCCTGTGTTTGCATCACAATAATCAACGTGATTGATTCTGTCCTGCTCTTTATCGGCGCGGGTGAACTCATGCTTTTTGATGATGTTGTTCATGTAATCATCAATTGCTGCACAGCCGACAAGACCTGTCTGGCTTCTGCCGTCCATGATCTGTCGGTAAATATAAAAGCACGGCTTTTTTTCCTGTTCACAAATACCGTCTGTAATCAATTTATCAAGATTCTCACGTGCTTTGAGATATACCCTTTCATCGTATATATTGACTTCCCTGTCAAGATCTACCTCTGCCTTGTCAACATGCAAAAATGAATATGGTTTATCCTTAACCATGTCACGAGCCTCGTCACTATTCATAACGTCATACGGCAGAGCGGCGACCTTTGATGCATTCTCTGCGGTGGGTCTGATTGCTTTAAATGCTTTGAAAACAGCCATAATTTAAACCTCATTTCTTTTTCAACGTATCATTCACGTCTTACCTTATTTTATAATATAGGATTGCAGTTTGTCAACCGAAATGGGAAACAAAATGTGCTTGCGGTACTGCGTACAGCTAATATTGCGGGGAAGATTGTGCCAATCGTAAGTTATAGTCCGCAGAGGGAACTTATATAGCTAAATTATGCTTCGCATAGCTAAATAGTTCACTGCGTTCACAGCTAAATTTGCTTCGCAAGCTAAATTATTCACTTCGTGAATAGTTGCGGTCGCGGGGAAGCGACTGTCTGTGTCGACTTTTCATCCGCAAAGATAGATAGTAAATTGATTTATAACTTGCTATTATAATAAATCTTTAACCAAAGCAACCAATTATTTTCGCGGTTTAATGATAAAAAACTGTTGCTATTTTTCTCGCGACCATAATTCCTAACTCCTAATTCCTAATTTTTTCTTCTTCTGCGGACTGAAACTTTCGAGAGGCACAATCCACACCGCAATTACGCATTAAGCATTACGAATTACGCATTATTTTTACGTATATTTTCACTCCGCACGGAAAAAATACCAATAGAAAGAAATTGGGGACCTCTAAAAACACAGGGTATAAGGACGGTGCGAGATTTTTAACGTCAGATTGTCTAAAAAACGCAGGCAATACTTTGTGTATTAATGAGTATTTTTAGGCAATATGACGCAAAAAGGTCGTGCCGGATTTCGTGCCCTGAGTTTTTAGAGGTGCCCATTAAGAAAGGTTGAGATATATGTCAATTTCAAAAGAAGAATATGGCAAAATGGCTAAGAAAGCTTCTCCGTCCTCGCCAATTTTACTCGACTGCCTGATGGCTTTTCTCGTCGGCGGATTCATCTGCTGTTTTGCTCAAGGACTTACGGAATGGTTTAAACGAACAGGCATGAACGAAGAGGAATATAAAGCATTGGTGCTTGTGATTATCATTGCGATAACTGCAATACTGACGGGGTTCGGTGTATTCGATAAAATCGCAAAGCATGCAGGTGCAGGAACAATGGTCCCGATTACAGGGTTCGCAAATTCAATTGTATCGCCTGCCATGGAGTTCAAAACAGAGGGATATATTCTCGGAACTGCGGCAAACATGTTTTCAATTGCAGGTCCTGTTATCGTGTTCGGATGTGGTTCAGCCGTAATATACGGACTGATCGCGTATATTTTCAAACTTTACTAAGGGGGCAACATAATGGCAAAAAGACTCGGCAAGGGCACGGTTGAACTTGATGTTAAACCCAGAATCATCGGTAATGCTGCTGTTGTGGGCAAAAAAGAAGGCGAAGGTCCTCTAGCAAAGCAGTTTGATGAAATTTTTGAGGACACAACAATGGGAGAGTATTCATGGGAAAAGGCTGAAAGTCTGATTCTCAAAAATGCAGTGCAAAAAGCACTGAACAAAGCCAATGTAAAGCCCGATGAAGTAAACGCAATTTTCGCGGGTGACCTACTCAATCAATGCATGGGTTCATCATTTGGTCTGCGCGACTTTCAGATTCCGTTCGGAGGTTTGTTTGGTGCATGCTCAACAATGGCTTTAAGTTTGCTGATATCCTCACTCGCCATTGAAACAGGCGGCTTTGAATGTGCAGTTGCAGCAACGTCATCACATTTCTGCTCAGCTGAAAAGCAGTTTCGATATCCGCTTGAATACGGCGGACAGCGCCCTCCGACATCGCAATGGACAGTCACCGGCTCAGGGGCGGCAGTTTTGAAAAAATGCGACGCATGCTCAAACCCGTATATCGACAAGGTTCACCTCGGAACGATCTGCGACCTCAACATCACGGATGCCAACAACATGGGTGCGGCAATGGCACCCGCGGCAGCGAAAACCATTGCAGATTTTCTAAGCGACACGCAGACATCACCATCGGATTATGACATGATACTCACAGGCGACCTCGGATATGTTGGCAGTGAACTGCTCAGTCAGCTTTTGATAAAAGAAAATCACATTGATATCCAGTCTGTTCACAACGACTGCGGTATGCTGATTTTTAATCGCAACACGCAGGATGTGCATGCAGGCGGCTCAGGCTGTGGATGCAGTGCAAGCGTATTATGCTCATATATACTAAATTCCATGCGTTCAGGCAAACTCGGCAATATTCTTTTTGTTGCAACAGGCGCGCTGATGTCCTCGGTTTCATCGCTCCAGGGCGAAAGCATTCCGGGAATTGCCCACGCGATTCAAATTAAAGGAGAAAAATCTTAATGAACATTTTTAAAAGTCTCCACTGCATAATCTGTCTTATTAAGTGCAGTAAATATCTTTATTATATCAAAAAGCTGCTTTGCTGTGTAACACTGGCTGTTTCTGCTGTTACCGTGATCGGCTGTTTCCTTGGGAACGACAAAAAGTCCGAATGTAAAAAGATTATTTCAAAATTCAAGGCGGTGATGTGATGGAAATTTTCATTGCACTTTGCAAAGCATTTCTTGTCGGCGGTCTGATATGCGTTGTGGGTCAGCTGCTGATTGACTTAACAAAGCTGACACCGGGAAAAATATTGGTCAGCTTCGTTGTGCTCGGAGTTGTTCTCGGCGCGCTCGGTGTTTATCAGCCTCTGATTGACTGGGCAGGTTGCGGTGCAAGTATACCGCTGACAGGGTTCGGTGCTAATCTTGCCAAAGGCGCAAAAGAGGCAATAGGAGAAAAAGGTCTGCTCGGCGTTATTGACGGACCGCTGGCATCCGCATCCGTCGGAATCATGGCAGCCGTCATGTCGGGAATCATCGTATCGATTTTCGCAAAATCAAAGGAGAAATGACAAAGTGATTGCGGTACTGCATACGGCTAATATTGCGGGGAAGGTTGTACCTATCGAAAGTAATAGTCCGCAAAGAAGGCTAACGCAGCAAAATTATGCTTCGCATAGCTAAATTGCTTACGCAACTAAATTTGACTGCGTCAAGCTAAATTGCTCACTGCGTTCGCAGCTATTTCGTAGGGGTGCGGGTGTCCGGTGGACACCTTTGGGCATCGCCCAAAAGCACCGACCGAGGCGGCAGCCGAGAAACGACCCCATGTGGTCGACCTGAACCTTACCGCTTGCGCTATTTTTAAATCAAGAGTAAATAAGCACAATCTACCAATAAGGCTACAAATAAAGACAGCCGACAAAGCCCCAGCTGTTTTGAATCACTATGGTTATGGTGAACAGACTTACTATAGCCGAACGTATTTCGTCATTATTGTA
>JAMPDR010000071.1 GCA_023665555.1 Ruminococcus sp. | reverse complement strand
ATAATGTCAACATCAACAGCAGTATTTGCCGCAGAGTATACCGAAAATAAAGCACGCTCTGAATATTTCGATTCGGCTCTTTCAGGTTATCTTAAAAACATCATTGATACTAACGGTGCTGTTAAGATTGCTGAAAAAGAGAAAGTCGATGAAGAAAAAGCAGCGGCAGAGCAAAGAAAAGCTGCTCGCAGTAATGCACCTATGCGTAAAGCTGCTTCAAGTCAAGATACGGAAAGTACAGACCTTGACATCGATCACACAAGGCTTACGCTTGATTTGGATGACGGCGAAAACATGGCATATCTGTTCTCAGAGCCTGTAAGCTTCATCAATAAAAACGGCGAACTTGTATATAAAGATACAAACATCAGAGCCGTTACAAACGAAGAATTGATCTCACAGGGTTACACCTATGAAAACGGAAACAATGATTACAAGGTGTATTTCTCTGCTGATTCTTCAAAAGGCGTTTTGATTGTTACCGATGAGGGATACAAATTTAAGATCATTCCGAACGGCGAAAACTCAGTTGGTGAAAAGACGCAGACCGAAATTGATTTAATTGCGAACGATGCTTTTTCATATGCCAATGCTTACGGTGCAGATACACTTTTGCGCTTTCTTCCGCAGCTTAACGGCTTGAAAGATGAAATCGTGCTTGACAGCTATAACAGTAAATCATCATTTGACTTCACTCTTGATGTTGGCGAAAATGTTGCTGCAATCAATTCAAGAGGCGAAGTTGAAATCATAGCCGGTGAAACCAAAGATATTATTCAAACATTTGAAGTTCCTTTCGCTTATGATGCTATTGGCTGCGAAGATGAAACAAGCGACCACTACACCGATTGTACATACTCACTCGAAAAAGTATCCGACGGCAAATATATCCTTTCTGTAAATGTTCCCGAAGAATTCCTCACAGATGAAAACACGGTTTATCCCGTTACAATTGACCCCACAACCTCAAATATTTCAAATACATATGATACAGGTATATATTCCTCAAAGTCCACCTCTCCGCAGAATGCAAATGCAACTTTTTGTGTTGGCAGGACGGTTTCAAGTCAATATGGCCGTGGCAGAGGATTGGTATACTTTAAAATACCTTCTGATATAAAAAACTATGCTTTGATTTCAGAAGCTAAGTATTGGGTAAGAGAAACAACAGGCAGAACTGACACAATGAATGTTACTCCTTATCCTGTTAAAGATTCATGGAATAACGATACCACTTGGGAAACAAGACCTTCATGGCATTCCACTTTTTCATATCCGGGTAAGACTGACTTAGTTCTCGGAAAGAGAAACATCAACAGTAAATCAACAGATAACGCTGATAACCCGTACTGGTATGCATTTAACATCACAAATGCCGTCAGAGCATGGACAACAGGCACAACAAACAGAGGACTTCTTTTCCGATATGAAAAAGAAGATTCAAGTGAAACTGCTGATTTCCAGTGGAGAGCATTTGC
Organism: Ruminococcus sp.; assembly: GCA_023665555.1. Taxonomy (GTDB): domain Bacteria; phylum Bacillota; class Clostridia; order Oscillospirales; family Acutalibacteraceae; genus UBA6857. Next base: position 11,920 of record JAMPDR010000071.1, on the reverse strand, counting down.
GTCAAAAGAGCACTCAACGTCAGCATACCATCCGTATGCCGTGATTAAATATACAAATGATACAACTGTTCCAACTATCAGCTCTGTTTCCGGCAATCCTACGGATTGGACTAATGGCAATGTAACACTTAAAGTAACTGCAACTGATAATGTTTATGGTGCTTCAGGCATTGCAAGCTACAGCTTCGATAACGGCAGCACATGGCAGACAAGTAATTCAAAATCATTTTCATCCAATCAAACAGTAAATATTAAGGTTAAGGATCTTGCAGGCAATATTTCTAAAGTTAATACGGTTAAAATTACAAAGATAGACAAAACAAAGCCTACAGCAACAATAACGCTATCGCCCACAACAGCAACTAACGGTTCTGTTACCGCAACAATTAATTTAGCTGACAATGCTGCTTTGAAAAGTTACAAAATCGGCAGTGATGCTGCTGTATCTATCAGTGGTACTTCTAAAACTGTTACCAAAACTTATAGCGCTGACTCAACCGTTTCCGTTACTGTGACAGATGCAGCAGGAAATACAGCAACGGCGTCGAAGAGCTTTACTAATATTGATAAAATAGTTCCCAAAATCACTAAGGTTGCGGGTAATCCTACTGATTGGACAAAAAATGATGTCACACTTACTGTTACTGCAACAGATGAAGAATCAGGAGTTGCATCATATTCGTTTGATGACGGCAAAACATGGCAGACATCTAATTCAAAGACTTTTGATAAAAACCAAACAGTTAAAATAAAAGTTAAAGACAAAGCAGGTAATATCTCTGCGGCAACTTCTGTTACTATATCTAAAATAGACAAAACTATTCCCACCGCTTCAGCTTCATGCACTGCAAGTTCAGTGGGTGCAAGAATTACAGTAACTGCATCTGACGGTCAGTCAGGACTTAATGCAACTGCTTACAGTTATGCCGGCGGTGCATGGACGAAGAATAATTATTACAATGTGAAAAACACAAATGCAGTTGCAATAAAAGTCAGAGACGCAGTCGGTAATGTTAAAGAGTTTTCTATTACGCCGAATCCTGCTGAACCTGTTATAGTTGAAAAATCACCGACCGACTGGACAAACGGCGATGTTACAATAACGGTCAAGGGAACAAACCTCAGCAAGTATAAATTTGATGGCGGCGAATGGCAAACTGCAAATACCTATGCTGTTTACGAAAATGGAAATGTAGCTGTTGCCATTCAGGATAAATTCGGAATGGATAAATCACTCTCTGCCGTTAAGGTCGACAATATTGATACGACTTCTCCCGAAATATCTGAAGTAGCACTGCCGGAAGAAGGCTGGGAGAACGGTCAGTTTACTGTTACCGTAAGCGCAAGTGATGATTTGTCGGGTATTGCGGCATACAGCTTTGACGATGGCGATTCATGGCAAGAGGATAATTCAAAGACATATCCTGACAGCGATGACATAACCGAAATTCCGAAAAGCATAGTAGTTTTGGTTAAAGATAATGCAGGAAATATTTCTGTACCGGAGAATGTTAATTTGCCGGACTTTGACAGTATCGCTCCGCCGACGCCGGTTGTATATGCAGAAAACGGCAATGTTTATCTTGCCGATATGCAAAATCCGGACAATGTTCAAAGTGCTGAACACCTTGAATATAAAATTGGTGAAAGCGGCGAATGGACAAAATATGAAGAACCGCTTACTCTTGTAAACACCTATGATGTGACTGTTTATGCCCGTTCGTGCGACGAAGCAGGCAACATCAGTGAAGAAGCTTCAACTGTTGTTGAAAGCAGACTTGGCGAATATACTGCATCATATACCGATATTGCTTATGGTGACGGCGTGTTCCCTGTTCCGTTTGAGCGCACATATTCAAGCGTTGACGGCTGGTTCTTCAGCTTTGAGGCGAATATTAAAGAAATCGCAAACGGCTATGTATTTACTGACTTCAGCGGAGATAAGCATTATTTTATCAAGAATAACGAGGAAAAATATGCTTCTGCTGACGGCGATGAACTTGAACTTAATGTTGACGGCTACGCTTTCAAAGTTCCTTACGGTGAATTGAATTGCTATTTCGGAGAAAACGGTAAACTGGCTTTTGTTAAGAATAACTACATTTCTGCAAAATACTCATGGTCTGATAAAAATCTGAACATTGAAGATAATGCTGGAAATGTGTCAACAGTTAGAATTGATAATGGCAAGGTACAACGTATTACAATTGTCAGAGTGGAAGATTTTACATATGAAACAAAGACAAAGAATGCCAGTTATCAGTGGGAAGATGATAATATTATAAAGTTTGTTGATGCTGCAAAAAAGGAGCACAACTATACTTATACAAATGGACTTCTCTCAATAAATGAAAATGAATTTATCACATATTCCGCACAAGGCAGAGTAAAACTCATTTCACAACCTAACGGCGCATTTGTCAAGTATACTTATATTGATGAAATTAAAATAAATGAGAACAAAACAGATAATATAGTTATAGTATCTGATAGCAAAGGTGTAACCGACACATGGCATTATTCAGACGGAATTACCATCACAAACAGTATTGGAAGCTATTCAGACGAGGCTGTTTATAATCCAAGTAATATTTCAAGTGAACTTGAATCTGACAAAATAGCTGATGTTGCGTATGTTGTTAAGGACGTATCTGATGGATCAAATAACAATTCAACATCAACTGATAATAATAATCAAACGCCTGCTTCTGATGACGACTCTTCACTTTATGATAAAAATGATGACGGCAGTTATACTTTCTACTCATATGACGAACAAGACAGAGTTGTTGTAACGCTTGAAGTTAAAGCAGGAACATTAAATGTCACAAAGGAAACAACTTTTGACGATGCTGAGGCTGTTGCTGTCACTAAGACAAACACTGTATATGCAGATGGCAGTGATAACGTAAAAGAAACCGTTACACTTAAAAGAAATGCTGAAAACGTATTTGAAAATTCATCAAAGGAAACATATGAGTACAATACACAAGAAAGTATAAAAACATATACACTGTATAGCGGCAACGGTAACGGCTGGCAGCAGAATTATTGCGAAGAATATGAATACAATGACTACGGCAATAACACAAAGAAAACTGTCACCGTTTACAACGGTCAGTCGGACGCTGAAACCGGTGTAAGAGAATCGACCATAACTGTAACCGATTACATTTATGACGTATGGAATCAGCCTGTGGAAACAACCGAAAGTGTGTATGCAAACAACACCGCATCAGAGCCGACCTCAACCGTTTTGACGAAAACCCTTTATGATATTCTCGGCAGAACATTATCTGTAACCGAAGACGGCGAAACAACTGTATATACTTATGATGATAAGGGCAATGTTTCAACTGTTGATGTTGACGGTAGCACAACGAAATATACATATGATACAAATGGAAATCTGAAGGTCAGAACTAACCCTGATAATACGGATGCAAACTATGATTATGATGGCTTTGGCAACCTTACTCGTCATGACTACAACGGTTATTCATTTAGCTATAACACCCTCGGTAGTATCTTGACTGCACAGACAGGTGAGCAAAATATTGCGGGATACACATATTCATCTGACACTAAACAGGATGTTCTTAATGCTAATTTTGGTAACGGTCAGAGTGTTAAATATGATTATAACGAAGACGGCGAATTAACCGCTGTTAAACTCGGTGAAGAAACCAAATATGGTTACAGCTATTTTGAGCAGAAAGACGAAAACGGCAATGTAACTAAAGAATGGTCGGAACTTACTGATTACGTTAATAACCTCAAGAAAGTTGTTGAAGACGGCAAAACAACCGTCAATGACATTAACGGCAACTTCATTTATTCAACCCAAAATGTAAGCAAGGATGAAGAAAAAGCCGGTAGCTTTGACGGAACGATTACCAAAATCGGCAGCCGTGAATATGTTCTGAAATCAGAAGAGAACAAAGATGTTTTCAAAACTGATAATACAGTTGATTTTGAAAAGACATATAAATATGAAAATGATAATCTGTCAAAAGTAAAAATCGGCGGAGTGACAACATCATATGGCTACACTGCTGATAAAATGATTTCACTGCTTACTAATACGCTTAGTGATGTCACAAAGTCATACGGCTATAAATATGACAAGAACGGTAACATCACAACCGAAACGCTCACAACAACATCAAAGGGTGAACTTGGCGAAACAATTGAAAGCACAGAATCAACCAATTACACCTATGATAAGGACAAACAGCTGACAGCCGCTGAAAACGACACAACCAAGTGGGAATATGAATATGATACAAGAGGTAATATTCTCAGTAAAAAAGAATACGCTGTAACGCTTGACGCTGACAATGAAAAGGTATATACTGAAAAAGCAAGTGATACTTATTCATATGATGTTGTTTGGAAAGATAAGCTGACAAGCTATAACGGACAAGAAATCATATATGATGATTCAGGCAACCCAACAAGCTATCTCGGTCATAACCTCACATGGACGATGGGCAGACAGCTTGCAAGTTTTGATGATATTAGTTATACATATAACGAGAACGGTATCAGAACAAGCAAGATTTCAAACGGCGTTACTACTAAGTTCTATCTCAATGGCACTGACATAATTGAACAAACTGACGGAACAACAACGCTTCATTTCTATTATGACAGCAAAAATGAACTCATCGGCTTCAATTATGCTGATAATGACTATTTCTATGTAAAGAACTCTATGAGTGATATTACGGATATAGTTGATAATGATGGTAACATCATTGCAAGCTATATGTACGATCCATGGGGTAAAATCATTGATGTTACAGGTGATACTGTAATCGGTAACTTGAATCCATTCCGTTACAGATCATATTACTATGATAACGATATCGAGATGTATTATCTTCAGAGCCGTTATTATGACGCTAATGTTTGCAGGTTCATTAACTGCGATGATGTGAATTATATCGGTATATCTGAATCAGAAGTAAGCTACAATCCGTTTGCTTATTGTGGAAATTCACCTGTTAATGATAGTGACCCAGATGGAAGGTTTGCTAGACTTGTTGTTTCCATGGCAATAGGTGCGTTTTTTGCAATAGTATTTCAATATATAGTTGATGTCTTTACTAATATAGTGCAGAACAAATCAAGTATATTTAAACCCGTATCGACAATTGCAGAATATATATTGGCAGCTATAGGAGGAGCGATTAGTGCTACCGGAATTGGTAAATGGACATCGGTAATTTATAGCGTTATTCTAAGCAATGTAGGTTATTTAATAACTTGTTTATCACGTGGAACATATCCTAATTTGTTAGGTGTTACATTCAATACCATCTTAGGTATAGTTTGTGGATTAATTTCGGGCAGTGGTGCAAATTTGAGAAATAATAGTTTAATATCTAAAACATGTAAGGGTCGTTTAAAGACAATTGTTTCAGTTAGAAAGATCACTATGTATAAGAGTAAATTGCATAATATTAGGGTAGGTTATGTTAAAAGTGCAATAAGATTGCTTTTAGCACAAGCTGTAAATAATTTACCTTACAATGTAAGTACTTTTTTGAAAAAATATAAAGTGGTGTAAATTATGTATGATTATTTGAGAATACTATTTCCATTTATTTTTGTAATTATTCCTATTTTTGTATCTATATGGTTGAGATGTGTTAGCAACAATAATGATGCTAAAATGAAGAATAACGGTCAAGGTGGTATTGTGCAATATCCTCGTTGGGTATATATATTAGGATTAACCGCAAGTATTGTATTGACAATTATATTAATATATAATTTCGAAACAGACCCTTTATATGGAAAAATCTTTTTTACATCATTTGCGATTGGCGCAAACTGCCTTATGTATTTTCAATTGAGTTATAGAATTTATTACGGTAATGGAATTATAATGTATATTGTTTGCGGTAAAAAATATAAATATAAAGTTGAAGATATCAGTAATATCGAAGAACGGGAAAATGCAACAATAATTCACTTTAAGGATGGCCGTAAAATTGACTTTGACTCTAATTTATGTGAAGGAGATATAAATTTCATTAGATACTTAAATGGATTACCTCCCATAGAAATGTAATATTAGTTGCATTTTACAGGATATTATGAAATAATTCAAAAAGATTCAGTTTTCATAATGGAATGAAAACTGCACATTATCCATAGCGGATAAGCTAACCTGCTACACAACCAACCAAAAAGCCGTTTCCATCACGGAAGCGGTTTTTTTGATGCAAGTAAATCTGTATTTTAACCAAATAATACAAACATTTGCACCACTCAGACAAAACTCAACAAATCTCGCAATTGAAAAATATATAATAAAGGTGAACAAAAAGGCAACCATAAATAATCAGTCAATATTTATGGTAAAGGAAATTAAAATAATAGACAAAATAAATTAAGGAAACAATTAAATATGACAGACTTAAATAAAACTAACAGTCTTGCAGTTCCCTTTTCGTCGTTCACCAATAATCAAATATCTGACTTGCCTGGTACAAGCGATATCGACAATAGAATAATAGCGTGACGGACGGCTTTACCGCTGTTTCGTCACGCTGTTTTTTTGCCCTTTCTGCGTTCTTGCAGAGAGGGCTTTTTTCTTTTTGGCTTTGCTATATAGCTAAATACCCGTAATCTCCGAATTTTTGAAAAACAACAAACTTCAAAAATTCAATTTAAGGAGATTACATAAATGCATAAAATTAAAGATTTTGACTATGACCTTTGGAAAAGCGCTGACGGTAAGTGCTATGCAAGAGTCAGAAGTACGGGCGAGGTATGTGAAGTCAGCAACGAAACAATGAAACTTTTAAGATGCGAGGAGAAACGAATTTATCGTGAACTTGAATTAAAGAAATCATTAGATTCTGAATGTGAGGACGATAAAACCAAAGCATCAATAATGTATCCGCTTTCGTTTGAAATAAATGATGATGAAAACGATGAGGATTCCTGTTGGCTGCAATCAGATGATAGTTTTGAAGAAGAATATGCCGCACGTGATTTGGAAGAAAGATTTACGGAAAGACTTACCGACTATCAGAAAGAAGTATTTATTTGCGTTATGAAAAACGGCGAAAAGCAAATTGATTTTGCTCAAAGAAATGGCGTTACTGCTCAGAGTGTTCGCAACATCATAAGAAAAATTCAGGAAAAAGCTAAAAATTTTTTTGATTAAGGGGTTTCTTTTTAGATGAAAAATGTCCGTTAAAAAGTAGAGAGATAAAAACTCATGAACTTTGACAATTGAATATACATTCATCAAATACATTCCTTTTGTTTTAAGCAGTGTAATTGAGTATGCCATGACGCCTTAATGGTCGAGCGATAAATACTCAGTGCAAAAGTCGGGTGGTTACTGACTGTGCGATGATGAGCAAAAGGGTTAAAGATACTCCCGTTCAGTCACAGGTCGAGCGTGATAAAACCGTCGCAACCAATGAGAGCGGCTCGGAGAGATCCTCGGAGGGGTGAGATTCCCGTGGAGCTGATTAACTGTCAGCCGTTTGATGACTTCCCATTCGCACACGGGGTGTTGAGAACAAATAGTGTGCTTAACATACGGCTACCTGACAGATTACGGAAAAGATTTTAACTTGCCGTTGTTCTGCGGTAGCCGCATACATAGCACACTATGTATGTTATGAATTTAAAAATACGAGGTGTTTTAATTGTTTTCTAACGGACAAAAAGATTTTCACAGAGGAGATATATACTTTTGTGAGTTTATCAGCCATGGAGGATCGGTGCAAAGCGGATTAAGGCCTGCGCTCATTATTCAAAACAATGTGGGTAATAAATACAGTCCGACATTGATAGTTTCTCCCATTACATCAATTGTTAAGAAAAAGAAGCAGCCGACTCATGTTTATCTTGACAAAAACTTTGGCTTGAACGAAGAATCAATGGTTATGCTTGAACAGATAAGCACGGTTGATAAGAACATTCACATGAAGGAATATATCGGCTCAATTAATGACAACAGTGTGATTGAAAAAATCAATAAAGCGTTGAAGATAAGTTTAGGAATTAAGTAGGAGAATGCTTATGAGCGAAAAGTTAAAAAATGAAATGCTTTATCTTGCAATTTTCTCTGTACTTAAACGACTTTATCAAAACGGCGATATATCAAAAGAGGTGTTTAATAGGCTGAATACCGTAAATGCGGAAAAGAGTAACTGTAAGCCGATTACGGTTTGATTAAATCGCACATTTGCAGCTTGCAAATAAAAGCAATAAAATATTAGAAAAAAGGAGGCACGGCAAATGAACAGCAAGGCAAAAAAGGAAGTTCAGATAATTAACCCGATAAAGGGGTTGTATTCTGACAGGTTAAAAAGAGTTGCGGCATATTGCCGTGTCTCCACTGATTCTGAAGATCAGGTCAATTCTTTTCTTGCTCAGGTGAAATACTACAATGATTTTATCAAACACAGCAAAGATATGATTTTGGTAGACATATATGCAGATGAGGGCATAACCGGAACTTGTGTCAATAAAAGAGATGAGTTTCAAAGAATGCTTAAAGACAGCAGAGCAGGAAAGATTGACAGAATATATGTCAAAAGCGTCTCCCGTTTTGCAAGAAATTCTCTTGAATGTATAGAAAACATAAGACTGCTTAAATCATATGGAACAACGGTTCTGTTTGAAAATGACGGTATAGATACAGGTACGATGAACTCTGAAATGATATTGTATATAAAGAGTGCATTTGCTCAAAGCGAAGCACTTGCAGGTTCAAAAAGAGTTTCAACTGCCGTCAGAATGAAAATGGCAAACGGTGAGTTTTCAATAACAACAGTTCCATATGGATATACAGTGGAAAACAATGTTCTCATTCCGATTCCTGAACTTAAACCAATAATTGAAAGAATATTTGTGGAATATTTATCGGGAAAAGGATTTGGAAAAATTGCTGAGGAACTAAATGCTGAGAAATGTACGAGCAGAATTTGGACAGCATCTGCGATTAAATATATTTTACACAATGAGAAATATTCAGGAGACAGCTTGCTTCAAAAGACCTATACTCCTTTAATATTACCACTGAAGAAAAAGCGTAATTACGGGGAAGTAGATAAATATTACATTTCCAATACGCATGAAGCAATAATTAGCAGAGATTTATTCAATGCAGTTAATATGAAGTTAGAGAGGTATAAAAGAGAAAATAGCTTCGGCAAATCTTCTACAAAATTCTTCTTTACTCAAATTTTGCGTTGCAACGATTGTGGTTGTGCATTTAAAAGGAAAATACAAAGCGGTGAAGTGTACTGGGTGTGCTCATCAAACGGCATCGCAGGCAGACATTGCAAAACAAGAAATGTCAAAGAAAGTGACTTGAAAAAGTCTTTTGTAAATCTGTTTAACTGCTTGAAACAATATGAAAGCGAAATTATAGATTATGCGCTTAATCAGCTCGTATCACTGAAAGCAAAAATCAGCAGTCAGAATATGGCAATTGCTGATATTGATGTTGAGATAGCTTCCATGTGTGAAAAAAACTGTATGTTGGCAAAGCTCAAAGCAAGAAATATTATTGATGATGTGTCATATGTGGAGCAAACATCTGCACTTCAGAAAAGGCTCACGGAACTCAGAAACAGAAGAACAAAGATTTTAAATGAAGATGAAGACGAAAAATGTATTGAAGAGTTCAGAATTTTGAAATCTGAACTTAGTGCAGTTGACGGTTATCTTTTGATGTTTAATGAAGAGGTATTTGATAGGATAGTTAAATGTATAACCGTATCAGATGAAGATTTTGTAATTTATGAACTGAAATGCGGATTAAAGCTTAAGGAGAGTATATAGATGAGTTCAAGATGGATTTTGTTTGGCTACAAAATGGAATATGATAAATACATAGTTATACCCGATGAGGCAAAAACGGTTGTCAGAATTTTTGAATCATATATAAATGGTATGACGCTTAAAGCAATTGCTGATGAACTGACTTCGGAGCATATACCGTACAAGGAAGATAAAACAACCTGGAATAAAAATATGATTGCCCGAATTATTGAAAATGCTCATTACGCAGGAGATTCAGATTATCCTCAGATAGTGAGCAATGAAATGTTTGAAACAGCGTTGAAGCATAAAAATTCACTTGGCGGTAAACGGGATAAGGATTCAGCAGAAATCAAGTGTTTGAAATCAGTTTTGTATTGTTCGTCTTGCGGAGGCAGAATACGAAGAAGTGGAAGAAAATCAAGACATGAAAAATGGTCTTGCGAAAACAATTGTAAGATGGGACGATATTTTGATGACAGAGTTTTGTTTAATGATATACAAACTCTTATTGAAACCGCAGCAGCAAATATTGAGTTATTAAATACGCCTTTTATTGAAAATATATATGAACCGAATCTTGAAACAATCAGACAGGAAAAGGAAATACGGTACATGCTCGATCAGTCTGATATTCAGTTTAATACGATTAAAAAAGCTATACTTGACTGCACACGAAGTAAGTTTGATTGCTGTGTGCTTGATAAAGCCGTATATACAGAACCGTTAAAAGAATATATACAAGTTTATGAAACGAACAGCGATTTGGATATACAGCTATTAGATTTGATTGTTGAAAGAATATTGATAAATTCAGATGGCAGCATAACGATTAAATTAATCAACGGCAAAGAAATAAACAGCATGGAAAGGAACGGTGCAGAAAATGCAGGCAGTGAGAACAGTAACAAAAATTGAAGCCAATCCGCTTTTAGCTTCAAGACGAAATGAATACAGACAGTTGAATGTTGCAGCTTATTGCCGAGTTTCTACCGATTCGGAAGATCAGCTCAACAGTTACAACGCACAGGTTGCTTTCTATACAGAGCATATTTGCAAGAATCCAAAATGGCATTTTGCGGGAATATATGCTGATGAAGGTATAACCGGAACTGTGGTTTCAAAAAGAGAACGCTTTAAACAAATGATAAGTGACTGTGAAAAAGGTAAAATTGATTTAATTCTTACAAAATCTGTTTCAAGATTTGCAAGAAACACTGTTGACAGCCTTAATTATGTAAGAAAACTCAAAGCGATGGGAATAGGTGTTTTCTTTGAAGAGCAGAACATTGACACACTTACCACCGACAGTGAAATGTTTATTGGGCTTTACAGCGTCATGGCTCAGTCAGAAAGTGAAAACATAAGTTCAAATGTTAGGTGGGGTATTCAGCAGAGAATGAAAACCGGAACTTACGCTTTTAGGTATAACATATATGGATACAGAAAAGGCGAGGACGGTGAACCTGAAATTGTTCCCGAAGAAGCCGAAGTTGTTAAGATGATATTCAATAAATATCTTGACGGCAGCAGTGTAAATCAGATCGCTGCGTATCTTAATGAAAACGGTGTAAAGAGTAAAACCGGGAAAGACGGTTGGAAAAAAGGAACTATACAAGGAATTCTTGTCAATGAAAAGTATGTTGGAGATTTATTGATGCAGAAAACATACAGCGTTGATTGTATAAGCAAGAAAACTAAAAAGAATAACGGTGAAATGCCGAAATATTTAGTATCCAACAATCACCCTGCGATTATTGAAAGAGATATTTTTAATTTAGTACAGCAGGAGAAAGCAAGACGTGGTGCAAAAAGAAAGAAGTCTGATATAGCTATAACCGAACTTGGTAAATACAGTGCAAAATATGCGCTTTCAGAACTGCTTGTATGCGGCGAGTGCGGCAGTGCTTATCGCAGAAAGGTTAAATATTATAAAGGGAAGCAAATGGTATATTGGCGATGCCTTAACCGCATTGAAAACAGTACAAAATACTGCAAAAAGTCAGTAGGTATTTCCGAAGAAAAGTTACACAAAGCGATATGCCGAGGTTTAACAACGGCATTGCCGCAAAAGGAAGAAATTTTGAATGCAGTAAAATCAACATTGGAGTATTCA
>JAMPDR010000070.1 GCA_023665555.1 Ruminococcus sp. | reverse complement strand
CTAACTTTCATGTCCTTTGGACGCCTTACAATAATGACGAAATACGTTCGGCTACGGTTAGACTGTTCACCATAACCATAGAGATTCAAAACAGCAGGGGCTTTGTCGGCTAATTTTACTTGTAGTCTTATTGGTAGCTTGTTTTTATTTATTATTCTGCTTTTAGCTTGCGTATAACTTTGTTTCGCGGATGAGAAGTTAAGACAGCCGATATTTTATACGCGACCTTCGTTCCTCACTCCTAACTCCTCATTCCTCATTGTTTCTTCCTCTGCGGACTATTGTTCACAACAGGCACTATCTTCCCCGCAATATTAGCCGCTGTGGATATTATTTAAAATGTAAGTTTCTTGTTAATCTCAATAACAGTATCTTCGTCAAGTTTAATAAGTTCGCGGTCATATGTAAGCATGCCGTTCACCTCAAATTCAACATCTGAAACCTGGGTGTAGACCGTTGCGGAAAGTCCTTTTTTCATTGCAGGGATAACTTGATTTTCATGCAGCTTGCGATATGCCTTTGTCATGCTTTCCTTGCTCTTATACATCTGATATCCAAAACTCTTGCTCTTGTTCCAAACGTGACCGTCAATGATCTGACTGTATCCACCATATTCGCTGAGAACAAACGGTCTGCCGTCATATTTCGGAGCGGTAACAGGAAGTATGTATCTGTGAATACTTCTCAAATCACAGCCTTTCTGATCATACCATCCGCTTGCATGGTCAACTATTCTTGACGGGTCTTTCACCTTAACTGCGTCACCGATGCGCTTTGCATCAAACTGACCCCATCCCTCATTGAACGGAACCCAGCAGCCGATTGACGGATGATTGTAAAGTGCGTCCATCATCTCGAAAAGTTCATCTTCAAATTGTGTTCTCCACTCGATTTTATCACGGTTAAAGGTTTTATATGCGTTATCTTTTTTGCTCAGACGAACAATCGGAGAAAAAACATTCTGAACATTCGGCAGAACTCCTGCGTGGAAAACATTCAGTGCCTTACCGCCGCTTACCATATCCTGCCAAACGATCATACCGATTTTGTCGCAGTGATAATACCAGCGGTCAGGTTCAACCTTGATATGCTTTCTGAGCATGTTGAATCCAAGACGTTTCATTGTTTCAATATCATAAATCATTGCTTCATCAGTCGGAGGTGTAAGACCGCCGTCGCTCCAATAGCCTTGGTCAAGCAGACCTTTCTGGAAATACGGCTTATTGTTAAGGAACAATCTTGCATAACCCTCATGCTCGCCGACGCTGAATTTTCTCATTGCGAAATAGCCTTTAACACTGTCAGCAACTGCGCCGTCAACAGTCAGTTCAAGAACAAAATCATAAAGATTCGGCTCTTCGGGCGACCACAGTTTTGCATTAGGAATACTTACAACATCATCTGCGGAAATCTCCTTTTCGGCAACAATAGTTTCACCGTCAAGCACTTTGATTCTGAGTGAACCGCTACCCTCGATCTCGGTTTTGATGCTGACAGATCCTGCGTCAATGTCAGGTGTAACCTTGAATGAGTCAATATAATTTTCGCTTACAGCCTCAAGCCAAACTGTCTGCCAAATACCCGACGTTGAAGTATACCAAAATCCGTGCGACTCACTTGCCTGCTTACCTCTGTTCTGCCAACCTTCATCAGTCGGATCATACACCCAAACAACAAGTTCATTTTCGCCGTCAGTCAGAGTATCTGTTATATCAAATGTAAACGGACAATATCCGCCTGTGTGACTGCCGACAAGAGTATGGTTGACATACACCTTGCACTCCCAGTCAACCGCGCCGAAATGCAGGAGTGTTCTTTTTCCGCTGAAAGCATCGGGAAGAGTAAATTTCTTTCTGTACCACAGTCTGTCAGCGGCTGTGATTCTTTTGCATACTCCTGAAAGACAGCTTTCGATTGCAAACGGAACTCTGATTTCTCCGTCAAAATCATCTACCCACTCAGCCTTATCATCAGTAACAGCATAATCGAACATACCGTTAAGGTTGAGCCATGAATCTCTAACCATCTGCGGTCTGGGATATTCCTGCAAAGGCTTATCGCACATAGCTTCTTTAGCCCAACGGGTTGTTAATGTCATCATAAATCTTTCTCCTTTAATATATAATATGAGTAAATATTTAACTAATTAATTTTATACTATAATCGGCTTCTTGTCTATACATTTTTTACCTAAAAACAACGCTCAGAAACTGACAAAAGTCACAAAGTGCTTGCGCACGGCTCATATTGCGGGGTAGATTGTACTTGCCGAAAGTAATAGTCCGTAGAGGAAGAAACAATGAGGAATGGATTTTAAGTAATATGTAATAAGGAATAGTGAATAAGTGAGGTCGCGTGTAAATCAGTGACCGATTTTAAATTACTCACCCGCGAAAAGTAACGAGATTCTTAGGTTAGGAATTTATTATAATTATATTCTGTCAATTAAGCAATATCTGTTTTTGCGGACAGTAACTTAACTATCGTTGCTATTTAATCCGCGACCATACTTATTACTTATTCACTATTACTTATTACCTGCGCTTGCGCTTGCGCCTGCTCCTAATTCCTCATTAAACAAAAATCTCCCCGCACACGAAGTACGGGGAAGTCTGCTTGTCAAATATTAATATGCTGCCTGATCATTTGAGTTGCTTGCTGTCTTTTTAATCAATGCATTAACGTTGTCAATAACATTCTGCTCAACTTCATCTGATACATTATCAATCTTCACTGTGTCTTTATGTGAAATTTCTTCAATGTATTCTGAAAAGTCTGCTTCTGCAAGTGTATCAAGAACTGCTGATCTCCAGTCTGTATACTCAGCACCTACAAAGTAGATGATGTGATATCCGTTATAGTTTGAACTTTCAACCTCAACAATACCTACATCGCCCTCTTTACGTCCTTCTTGTGAACACCAGTTTTCATAAGGAGCAACAAAATCACCCGGTTTTGTACCCTCGTAAAGTCCGCCTGCTTCCTTGTTGTCCTCGCCATCGTCGCTGTACTTCTTAGCAAGCTTGCCGAAGTTCTCAGCAGTCATTTCGCCATCAAGGTACTCTTGAAGAATATCCTGAGCCTTTTTGAAGGCTTCTTTATTCTTTGCAGTATCAGCAGTTACGTCAAGATATATCGGTGCATCCTGATACTTAGAAAGATCAAGCGGTTCAACCTTAACTTCTTCTTTCTTTTCAGCAACAGTTGTTTCAGCGGTTGTTGTTTCGCCGTCTGCTGTTGTTGCTTCTTCATCATTTGATTTA
Organism: Ruminococcus sp.; assembly: GCA_023665555.1. Classification (GTDB taxonomy): domain Bacteria; phylum Bacillota; class Clostridia; order Oscillospirales; family Acutalibacteraceae; genus UBA6857. Next base: position 10,267 of record JAMPDR010000070.1, on the reverse strand, counting down.
GCTGCGGCAGCCTCGTCGGTTTCATCAAACTTAACAAGAATGTGTCTTGAATCATAGCTTACAATGGTTTTCGGTGCCTTGTGAATCGGTTCAACCATCATATAAACAGTGTAACCTGTGTCTGCATTTTCAACAACAAGAGTTGAAAGCTTTGCAGTATTTTTTGAGAATGCCCACTCAGCAAGTCCTTCATCAGAACTTACTGCACTGTAGTCTGCATCCTCAAGAAGGGTTTTGCTGTCATCGGTGAGGTATTCTTTATATGCGCCCTTGTTGTCAGCAGTTTCTTTCTTCTTTTCTTCTTCACTTGCAAGTGTTTTGAAAGCGTCCTCACTTGTTGCCTTGGCTGCAAATTCATCAGCAAGTTTCTTTGCAGCAGCCATTGTTTCATCTGTTGTTGCCTCTGTTGCATCCTCACCTTCACCTGATGTTACAGTTTCAGCATTGAATGTATAGCTTCTCAGAGTAACAACTGAATAGTTGTTGATGTTGTCGTTGTATTCCTTTTCAATCTGCTCGTCTTTGTATTCATTTTTAAGTACATTGACCTTGTTATCCTGAACACTTTGAGCAAGCTGCTGTTCTTCAAGAATCTTCTTTACAACACCTTTTGAAACACCCTTGCCATAGCAGTAACGAAGATATGCATTGAGTGAAAAGCGCTGACCGTCGCCGCCTGCACTTGCCGCACTCTGTTCAAGACTTTCAAGCTGTTCATTAACAGCTGCAATGCCGTCCTCGTCGAGAGTCTTATCCTCAACTTCGTTTACGAGAGCCTTAACCTGCTGAATTGTGTGCTTTGCATTATACTCAACAAAGTCAGCCCATGTCGGAGTCTGATCTTCCGGGAAATCCTCAATTTCGCCGAGCATACCGTTATATTCCTGCTCATCAAGCGGTGCGGTTGTGTCAAGACCGACATCCATACCGTAGTATGAATAATACTGAGCATAATATGCAACGTTATTGTATGCGTTGGTATAGTAGTAATTATATTCCGGCTGAGAAACTTCAACATCACCGACGGTGAAAGCAACCTTGCCCTTTTGAATCACACCTGACTGGTTAACTGCGAAACCGCAGATACCACCGATGAGCGCAATGACAAGCAAAATTGCAATTGCCTTGCCTGCTGTCTTGCTTGCAGCAGAATTAATCGACTTCTTTTGGTTTTTCTTTGCTGCCTTAGCAAGACGAGCCTTACGCTCTTCTCGATAGATCTCAGCAGCACTTTTTTCTTGTTTTGCCATGAAATTCAATCCTTTACAATAATATTTTCAACGACTTGCGTTGTCAATTGTATAACAATTGCGACAAAAAAGCAAGCAGAATTTGTCAATTTACAACTGTCACAATGGAAATTTACTCCCGAAACCTTAACTATGACTAAAAATAGCTGAATAAATTATCAATTTGTCAACAAAATTATTGGGATTTATATTGGTTGCCACACTCATCAACATTGAACCGTGGCACAACTAAAACTTTACATATATGCTGCGACTTTTTCCGAATAACTGTGTCATGTGCATTGCTATTACAGAAATTTCTTGCATCTGATTTGCAAAATTTTAGATGTGCCACGGTATTAGGGTGTGGTTGGTATATTGATATCGGAAATACACAAAATGAAAATAGATATATGAGCATTTACGTTACTGTCGATATGAAATCATATCGTTCTCAACAACATTATTTCGATTTTGAATTTTTCTCTCCATAATATATCACAACTAAAAGTTGTTGTCAATAACCACTATAAAGATTTTTACTTAACCACGGCAAGTTGTTATCATTATTATATAAGGGGTGGTTACAGATGATTAAGAACTTAAAAAAACTGCGCACTGAAAAAGGAATCAGTCAGCAACAGCTTGCAGATATTATCGGTGTCAGTCAGCAATCTGTCAATAAATATGAAAACCACAACAGCGAACCTGAACTCGCCGTATTGATTAATATGGCTAACTGTTTCAACACTTCGGTAGATTATCTGATAGGCAACTCCGAATTCGATCATGTTATAGAAGTTCTTCATCCGTATGATCTGAATCAGGAAGAGATTCAATTGGTTGAACAATACCGAATTCTATCAGACACCGAAAAGGAAAGCATCAACTTAATAATCAAAAATTATCTTTCAAAAGATGAGCAACAGCAGACATTGTAACCGTGTCTGCTGTTTTATTTATGTGTTCATTCTTTCATTAAAACAGCTTAGCGATGCCTTTCTATGCGGGAACGAACTCAAAACTGCATATCGTTTTCACGCATTATGACAAAGCACGGCAAGCCTAAACCTGCCGTGCCTGATTTACTTTTCAGCGAATTAATAGTGATTTACTCCACATTCGCAAGTTTGGTTGATTTTGAACAACTTCCAGAAAACTCTTATTATCTTGTAAATGAATCCTGTAAAGCCGCCCTTGTGACAAATATGATCACAATTTTCTGACGGGTCGCTGACTTCAACGGTTGCGCCGCATGCATCACACAAGCCATCTTTATCGCCGTCTGCATGTGCAGTCTTAGCGATTGCTTCTGTATAGCTAGCTGTGCAGTTTTTGCATGTGTATGTTCTGACACCTTCTGCTGAGCAAGTTGCTTCTTTTGTAACTTCTGACGTATATTCATGTGCCTTTGTCGGTACTGTCTGCTGTGCAACTATTACAGTACCGCATACTGAGCAGTGACTGCCCTCTGTCTTACCTGTCTTTGTGCAGGTTGCGGCTACTGCCGCATCCTTAACAGATGTATGTGCAATCTTAGCGATTGCTTCTGTATAGCTAGCTGTGCAGTTTTTGCATGCGTATGTTCTGACACCTTCTGCTGAGCAAGTTGCTTCTTTTGTAACTTCTGACGTATATTCATGTGCCTTTGTCGGTACTGTCTGCTGTGCAACTATTACAGTACCGCATACTGAGCAGTGACTACCCTCTGTCTTACCTGTCTTTGTGCAAGTTGCGGCTACTGCCGCATCTGTTACAGGTGTATGTGCTTTCTTGGCAATTGCTTCTGTATAGCTAGCTGTGCAGTTTTTGCATGTGTATGTTCTGACACCTTCTGCTGAGCAAGTTGCTTCTTTTGTGATTTCAGAAGTGTATTCATGTGCCTTTGTCGGTACTGTCTGCTGTGCAACTATTACAGTGCCACATACTGAGCAATGACTGCCTTCTGTCTTACCTGTCTTTGTGCAGGTTGAGGCTACTGCCGCATCCTTAACAGATGTATGTGCAATCTTAGCGATTGCTTCTGTGTAGTTAGCTGTGCAGTTTTTGCATGCGTATGTTCTGACACCTTCTGCTGAGCAAGTTGCTTCTTTTGTGATTTCAGAAGTATATTCATGTGCCTTTGTCGGTACTGTCTGCTGTGCAACTATTACAGTGTCGCATACTGAGCAGTGGCTGCCCTCTGTCTTACCTGTCTTTGTGCAGGTTGCGGCTACTGCTGCATCTGTTACAGGTGTATGTGCTTTCTTGGCAATTTCCTGCTGTTCAACAATAACAGTTCCGCAAACAGAACAATGACTGCCCTCTGTTTTGCCTACTGCCATGCATGTTGCTGTTACGGCTTTATCAATAACAACTGTGTGCGCTGTTTTTGCAATCGTTTCTGTGTATGTATCATTGCACTTTGAACATGTGAATGTCTTTACACCCTCTGCTGTGCAGGTTGCAGCTTTGGTTACCTTTGATGTATAGCTGTGATCTGTTGCTGCAATTGTACTCTGTTCAACAATTACAGTTCCGCATACTGAACAATGACTGCCCTCTGTTTTACCTGCCGTTGTACATGTTGCTGCTACGGCTTTATCAATAACAACTGTGTGTGCTGTTTTTGCAATTGTTTCTGTATATGTATCATTGCACTTTGAGCATGTGAATGTCTTTACACCCTCTGCTGTGCAGGTTGCAGCTTTGGTTACCTTTGATGTGTAAATGTGATCTGTTGCTACAATTGTACTCTGTTCAACAATTACAGTTCCGCATACTGAGCAGTGACTTCCCTCTGTCTTACCTGCTGTTGTACATGTTGCCGCTACGGCTTTATCAACAACAACTGTGTGTGCTTTTTTAGTGATTGTTTCTGTATATGTATCGCCGCATGTTGCACAGGTGTATGTCATAACACCCTCTTCAGTGCAAGTTGCTTCTTTTGTTACGGATGAGTTGTATTTCTCGTGATTACAGCTCCATACACTGTAAAGCGTTGCAGATTTTGTCGGTGCATATTCCGCACCTGCCTGATATGCCGCAGATGAACCGCTTGCAGTTGCCCAACCATTGTGGTTATAGCCATTTCTTGTTGCATCAGGCAAAACAAATGATTTACCGCTTTCAGTTATAACATAAGATGGGGACACTGAACCTGAAGCAACATTAAATGCGGTCTTATAGAATGTTACACTATAAGTCTTTGAAACATTTCCGGATGTGTCCTTAACGGTCAGATAATATGTGCCATCCTGTGACATCAGCTTATCAACAGTTTCTGCTGATGTTTGTGAATATGTATTCTGTGTGTAATCCTTGTTAGTACCCCAATAATATCCGTCAATCTGAACATTGTCACTCAATGAAAGTGTAACAGTCTGGGCCGGAGCAACATTGTTTGTTGATGTGATTTCAGCTGTCGGTGCTTGTGTGTCATAAAGTTTCTTCTGTGTGTAAAGATTTTTTGTATCTTCGCCGAAGTTTGAACTTGTGTTATAAACAGCGGTAAGATATGTACCGTCATAATTAAAGCCTGAAATAAACGGTCTTGTCATATCAGCAGGCGGTGTCGGCTCCCAAATCACTGTTGATTCGCCTGTATTCACATCAAGTCTGCAAATTGAACGCGGCTGTGAATAAAGCAAATACTCACCGTCACTGCTCAGTTTCGACAAATTGTCGCTCCAATAATAGTTATCAACTCTCCACTGACCCAAGTCATAAATACTTTTGCTTGTTGATACATCTGTAATGTCAGTGATTTCTTTAATTTCATTGGATCTTACGTCTATATAATAGAACTTTCCATTGAGATATTGGAAACCTGATTCAACACTGCGCCAATACATGCTATCATATGTTGACGACTGCGGCTGAGGTACTTCATAGTCTGTGGCATCATGGCTAGCACCAAATACATCATATGAAACAAGGAAGTTCGTGTGATAAACTCTGCCGTTTACATCCCAAACAGGATCATCCCATGTTGTATCAACATAATAAGGATCACCATCGATATAAACAATGTTCCATGCATGATTGAGTGCATCAGAACTTGAATAGTGAGATTCAATGCCAACTTTATCAAGAAGATATTCATATGTCAGTGCATAACCCTGGCAAACCGATTCACCGAGAACAAGTGCACCGTAGATATTACGTGATGTTCTGGGGATCGAGCCTGCGCGATATGCATCATAGTCATATTCACAGAAAGCTACAAGTCTGTCATGAACGAGTAATGCTTTTTCTGCATCTGAAAGATCGCTGTCAACAAGGTCAGCAACCATTGCATCGGCAGCTTTTCTGCTAGCTTCCAGCATTTCCGGATATTCCTCTGCGGTAAAGTGATATGACGGGTTGAGCATTGTGAGTATACCGCTGGAGGAGGAGTAATAGTAACTCATACTTGATATTTGAAACATCTCCGGCATTTCATTCCATATTAGATTAGTAATCGCCGAGATATTGCTTTTAGGTATTTTGAATTTTGAAATATCAAGATAAGTAGGACAAGTATAGAATCCCTCAAACAGGTATTGACGGAACTCGTCCATGTCAACCAGATCTTCAAGCACCTTAACATCCTCATATGACTTGCTGTCATAATCATCAGGAATTAAAATGCCGCTTTTGACGGTGATGTCTGCCGCCGAAATGCTTGGAACGAAAACGCTGACCATCATTAGAACAGCCAACAAAACGGATAGGAATTTCTTTGCATGTGTTTTTTTAACCATTGGAATCAACTCCTTATTTTTTTCGGCAGATTGTATAAAAAAATTCAACATCTGCTCTTTCATTTAATATATTATCATCACTGTAAAAGTTTGTCAAGAAAAAATTCACAAATAATTAACATTAATAAAATTAGGTCGCAGACATCACTGTCCACGACCTCACTTATTCACAATTTATTGTACTTACTTCCTATGCGGACTGAATCTTACCAACACGCACAATCTCGCCCGCATAATTACGCATTAATAAACCATCACTCCGCCGAACGGTCTGATACTGAGTACGTAGCATGCATCATCACCAAACAATGCGTTCATTGCATTTTTATATTCATCAAGCAGGTCGTTAGGTACAAATGCCTGTATTGTTCCTGCAAAACCACCGCCATGTACTCTCCATGCGCCTTTGCCTTTGAGTATCTCCTCACTGACAGCAAGAGCAAGTGAAAGCGGCTGCTGTGTTGGATATTTGTTTGTGAAAACATTCTGATTATACATGTATGATGAAAATCCGCTTTCTGTGATAATGCTCTTGAACTGTTCAAAGTCACCTTTTTCAAGTGCACTGACAAGTTTCACAACACGCTCATTTTCGCCGAAATAATGAAGTGCTCTGATAACCGCTCTTTCGCCGAGTTTTGCGCTGATTACAGCAGCATTTTCAAGCACTGTCTTTTTGTCAATCTCACGAAGTACCTTTTTGCCGAAGAACTCAGCAACAGCTTCCATCTCACCTCTGATTGCAGCATAATCATCTGTAAGGTCTGAGTGGTCGCCTTTGGTGTCAACAATGCAAAGTGAGTGTCCGCTTGATGCAAAATCAAAATCAACCTTTTGAATAATCGGTTTTGACGGGTCAGCAAAATCAATCGTAACAAAGCCGCCGACAGAACATGCCATTTGGTCAAGCAGACCGCATGGTTTACCGAAATATACATTCTCGGCATACTGGGCAATTTGAGCAATCTCAACAGGGTCGATTTTGCCGTCATTGTAAAGATGGTTAAGCATTGTGCCAACAAGAACTTCAAACGCGGCAGACGATGAAAGTCCCGAACCGCTGAGCACCTTTGACGCCGTTGCCGCATCAAAACCGCCGATGTTATATCCAAGCTGTTTGAAGCGAGCCATTGTACCTCTGACAAGTGCACGGCTTTTTCCGAACTCAGCCTCGTTAACCTCAAGGTCATCCGCCGAAACAACATCCATCGGATAGCCTGCCGATTTGATTCTGACAATATTTTCATCATTCTTCGATGCAACAGCAATAACATCAAGACTAATACCTGCGGCAAGAACTTTGCCATGGTTGTGGTCGGTATGATTTCCGCCGACCTCCGATCTGCCAGGTGCAGACAAAAGAGAAACCTCTCTTTTCATCTCACTGTCGAAATACTCTGCAAAATCGGCAAGGACCTTAAGATAGCGTTCATACTGTTCGTCATATTGCTCCTTTGTATATACAACTGAGAAAGCATCATCAAGTTTTTTCTCAGCAAGTAATTTTTTCATTTCTGTGTAATTTGCCAAAATAATCAACCTTTCATTTAAAATATCTTTTATTTTACAGTCAACCATGCAGTCAACTTGTCTTTTATATAATTAGGAATGAGGAGTGAGGAATTAGGAGTTGCGGTCGCGGGGAAATTAGCAACAATTTTTAATCATTCAACCGCGAAAAATAATGGGTTGCTTCGGTTAAAGATTTATTATAATAACAATCTACAAAATAGTTGCTATCTATCTTTGTGGGAGAAAAGCTGACGCAGGCAGTCCGCTTACCCGCGGCCACAGCTATTCACGCAGTGAATAATTCAGCTTGCGAAGCAAATTTAGCTGTGAACGAAGTGAACTATTTAGCTATGCGTAGCATAATTTAGCTGCGAAGCTTCCTTTGCGGGAGAAAAGCTGACAATCTGCACTATCTTCCCCGCAATATTAGCCGTGCGCAAGCACCGCTACCTTAACTCCTAATTTTCAAAAGTTTCTCATTTAATTATTTCTCATGTTTTTTCTTTGTTCCAACTGTAATACTTATCACTCCGTTGAGTGCAAGAATCACAATTCCCGAAAACAGGAAAAGGAACACAAACGGCAAAATGAAACTTGCCGACATCGGATTATATACATTGTGACCGATAAGCGTATACGAAAACAACTTATATGTAAATCCGATAAGCGATACCAACAAATATTTCCAATAGCTGATTGACGTTGTGCCGTAAAGCTGGCTTATAGAATTAATCGGCAGGCACGGAAACAGCCTTGCAATGAACAGAACCATTTTTGAACCAAGTTTACTGCTGTCAATAAACTCGTGCGCATTATCATATTTCGAAAGTATCTTTTCTGCATTACCGCCGCCGAAGCGTCTGCCCCAGAAGAATTTGATTGTAAATAACAGCACAAGTCCTGCAACGTTGATAAGGATTGCATAGTACCACGGAAACAGCACACCTGCCGCAACGCAAATGCACGAAATCGGGAACCACGGTATAATCGCCTTAATAACAAAATTCGCAAGAATCATTGCAACTGAGAACAACGATGTACCGTTGCTTTGTATCCACTGTTCATATGATGCGAGAGTGTCAGTATACTTATTATACCACACCACAACGCTTTCAATCTGGAAAAGCCTAAGCAGAACCAGCAGAACAAGTGCAAGTGTAAAACATATGAAGGCTGCAAAATTCAGAATATTGCTTCTGTTTGACTTTTTATTCAAATTGCATACCTCCAAATAAAATTTTAAATCGGAAATTCTGATTAATTTTAAAAACTCCCTAAATATTTTATATTAAAAAACTGTTTCGGTCAACGATTTTTTGTCAAAATAAGCATAATAGGAAAAATTTTGTTAGTTTGACAAATTTATGGGGTCAAAAATCGTGACATTGTACTAATTTTATGATAATATTTAGACTGATAATAATTGCAAAAATGCATATGTAAAGGAATGATTATAAAAATGAAACTTGTTATTCTTGATTCATACACATCAAATCCCGGCGATCTTTCCTGGGATTGGCTGAAAAACGAAGTTGACGAATATGAAATATATCAAAACACGTCACCCGAACTTGTTATTGAGAGAAGTATTGACGCTGATATTCTCGTTACCAACAAAGTACCCATCACTCGCGAAATCATCGAGGCACTTCCGAAACTTAAATACATTGCCGTTCTTGCAACAGGATATAATATTATCGACTGCACCGCCGCAAGGGAACACGGAATTTCGGTATCAAACATTCCTGCGTACAGCACTGACGGAGTTGCACAGTTAGTTTTTGCTTTGCTTTTTGAACTTGTGAATCAGGTCGGACTTCACAACCAAAGTGTCAAAAACGGCGACTGGGCAGCAAGTGAATACTTCTGCTACTGGAAAACTCCGCTCATAGAGCTTGCCGGCAAAACATTCGGCATTATCGGCTTCGGCAAAATCGGCTCAGCTGTTGCACAGATTGCTAACGCGCTGAAAATGAACGTCATTGCATATTCACCGAACACAAGAACATATGACGGTTTCGGCAGTGTGCGTTTCGCCGCTCTTGATGAGGTTATCACTCAAAGCGATGTTATCTCACTGCACTGTCCGCTCACCGAGCAGACCAACGGACTTGTAAATAAGGATTTTCTTGCCAAGATGAAGTCCACTGCATACATTATAAACACCTCTCGCGGCCCTGTCCTCAACGAGGAAGATGTGGCTGACGCGCTCAACAATAACCAAATTGCAGGTATCGGTGTCGATGTACTTTCGGATGAACCGCCAACTCAGGATAATCCGCTCATCAATGCAAAGAACAGTTTCATCACACCGCACATCGCTTGGGCAAGCCACGAGGCTAGGTCAAGGCTGATGGGCATTTTCCGTGAGAATGTAAAAGGCTTTGTCAACGGCAAGGCTGTTAATGTGGTTAATTGAGGTACTTGCGGTGCTTGCACACGGGTACTGCGTACGGCTATGATGCGGGGAAGATTGTGCCTGCCGAAAGATGTAGTCCGCAGAGGAAGATTTTTTAATGAGGAATGAGGAGTTAGGAGTGAGGAACGGTGGTCGCGGGGTAAATTGTCGGCTGACTTTTAATCGTTCATCAGCGAAGAAAACTTGTTTGCTATTTGTAGCAAATATATTTTATAATATTGCAATCCCGTAGTTTGGCTCATGGCCTACTACGGGATTATAATTTTAGAAATCTAACCGTTGGTTATTATTTTCCTGCGCGGTGGAGAAGTTCGAAGTTGCCGCTAGTTTTTCCGCGACCTCAACTCCTCACTCCTAACTCCTCATTCCTAATTGAAATTACT
>JAMPDR010000006.1 GCA_023665555.1 Ruminococcus sp. | reverse complement strand
CTGCCAGTCCGGCATGAGGACAGTGCTACGCACAGGTAATAAGTAAAAGGTAATAAGGAAGAGGTGAGGTCGCGAATGATATTGTTATAATATGGAGTTTTCGTCTGCGGAGAAAAGTAAAGATTTAAAACTAAAATCTAAAAAAATTAACAGTTACAGAAAAAACAGCAACACCGTCTATCTCGTGTTGCTGTTTTTGCATAAATACTTATAATTTTTGCTCAATATTCACCGTTTGCGTCATATAAAATATAACTGTCATATCCGCCTCTGGTTACAGTTTTGACATATCTCCTTGAATATTCGTCCATATGAATCATAGGTATCAGTGCTGATGATTCGTTCATGCCTTGTTTGATGTTTGCATAAAGGCTCATCATTGAACTGAAATCAGTCTTTTTGTCAACAACATAACTTTCGGGTCTTTCCGATGTGTCAACACAAATGCCGTCAGCATCGTTTTTAGCGATTGAGCCGAAATACAGTTTTTCGTTTCCGTTAAGCGCATCATCAGCGTTTTGAAATATGCAAACAAAGGTGCTTGCAGGAAGAACCTTTTTAACCGATTTAATAAAAGATAAGAGTATTCCGTTTCTTTCACTTTGGTTCTTTTCGCCGGGATATCCTGCGGTATCAGAATAGTCGCTTTCGGGGAAGCAAACTGATTTGAGTAAAAATCCGTTCACACCCATTTCGCTTACTTCGGAAATTATCTGGTTTATATATTCACGTGCATTATTTGAATAGGGATTGAGCCATGGCTTTCCGCCATCCTCCTCACGCTTATCAAGCCACGTAACATCAGAGTTCATATATTTAACCGCAAGATCACTGTTCTGCGAGGAAACAATCGAATCCTCAAAGCAGTGGATTCCGGCAATGACGTTGATTTTGCTGTTGGTAAAGCTGTCAATAGCTTTGCGAACAGTTTCATTGTCAAATATAGCACACTTGCCGAGCATTGCATAGCCGGCAGATGAGGTGTAGGCGAGGCGGCCGTCCTGTGTTTTGAAATCGATGACAACGCTGTTGGCATCCTTGGCTTTGATCTTCCCGATCAGTTTTTTGATGTATTTGCTGTCGCCGAGCTTTTCCGTCGGCATATATAATGCTTTAACACCGGTTTCATGAAGAAGTGTCGGAGAGGTTTTTTCGTCTTGGACAGAAACAGATGGAGTATCTGAACTTTCGGGCACTGCCTTATATGAAAATTTTAAGCCGAGATCAACAATGAAAAATGCAGCTGAAACAATAACCGCAAAGCAGATTATATACACAACGGCATGCATCCATGCACTTCTTTTTTTCTTTTGTCTGTCGGCTTTTCTCGTTATTCCGATGTTGCCTGCCGGATATTCTTTTGAAAAGGTATAGTAACTGTTTTTTACACGGACACCGTTTTTCTTTGAAGAAGAGTGGCCGTATATAGATTTTTTAAAAGCCATAATTAAGCCTCATTCTGTGATAGTTTAAACAAACAGTGCTTCGCCCGAAAAGCATGAAAATGCAAGAGAGAGCAGAGCAACATATATAATCAGTGAGGGAGTACCTCTGAATATTTCCGGTATATTTTTGTTTGATGCGATATGCCGAATTCCTGCGTTGATGAGAAGTACTGCAATCAAAAATGCCAGTGCGGCACCAATGCCGTTGCCGATTGATTCAAGCAGATTGTAGTTAGCTTTGAAGTTGAGCATCGGAACAGCCAGCACAAGCGAGTTGAATGCACATATACCGAGTGAACTCATATATTTTTTGTTCGCCTTTAGAACATGTATACTGAAAAATCCGATAATCAAATAAATCGATGCCAGTACAAGAACATAAAGCGCAAAATGCATTATTGCCGACAGTTCGGAAACCGCCCTGATTTTATCAAGCAGATTGCAAAATGCTGCTGATGAAATGCTGAAAAAGGCAACAGATGCAGTACACATAAATAAATATTTCGGTCGTTTTGCGATCTTGATTGTTTCACTTACACCGTAAGCAGCAGTAAAAATAAGGTTTTGAATGAGCATTGCATAAAGAGCAGTGATAAGGACAGTGATAAATCCGTTCATGATTCTTCGTCCTCCCTTTTTTCCTGCGGCATATCGATATCTTCAATTGAATATCGCGGCTTTATTTCGTCGTATTCAAGAATTTCCTGCTTGCGTATTTTAGCTTTTTGGCGCTCAACTTTATTGTTAAGACCAGGATCTTTTGCAGTTGGTTTTTCAAATGCACCGGAAAGATTGAAAGTATCAGTTATTTCGTTCGGGAAAAACTTTCGGACACTCCACTTTTGAATTGCGGCAAGAAAACCGAGAACTATAAGACCGCCAAACGGCATTGCCATTGCCGATGCTTTCGGAAGTGTGGTACTTACACTGATACCGAAAATAGTTGAGTATGCAAAAAATTCACGAATGATACCGACGATAACAGCAACAGCGGAAAATCCTGCGGCAGTTGCCAACGCGTCAAAAAATGAATTGCGTATTCCTGTTCTTACACTGAATTTTTCACAGCGGATAACAACAATTCCGCTTACGCAAAGCAGGGTAAGATAAATGCCGAGTGATGTAACTGCATTTTCATTAAACAATGAAAAAATCGGAATCAGGAAAATTACTGAAATTATCGCATAGGTGCAAACTCGAATCCAGCGCGGAACACCTTTGAGAAAGGCACAGGTAATCACTTCGCATGCCGTGATAATCAGCAGAAATGATACCGAAAGCAGAATTGAATTTTTGAATGTTGTTGCGGCGGCCGCAATCGGACATAGTCCTGCAAGCTGAGTCAGAACAGTGTTATGAACATAACCGCCTTTGAAAAGTGCAGTTGACAGCTTAAGTTTTCGTCCGGGTGTATTGCTTCTTTTTCTTTTCTTCATTTTGAAATGTTTCACTGCTCATCACCTCCGCTTGATTTTTCTTCGTCGGAAATGACTGAACTATTTGAATCTTCAACTACAGATTCTGTATCTTTACGGACGGTGTCGGTTTCGCCTATATTATTCTTTGCAGCCTTTTTATCAAGTTTTGCAGCTTTTTTTAAAATTGAGTTTTTTCGTTTATCCGGTGCATGGTCAGTTGCTGTTTCTTTTGCAATAACCGGCCAAATAGCATTTATAATCATGACGCTGAAGCAACCGGTATCATCAATTTTTGCGTATCTTCTCAACAGCATGCAAATTATTCCTGCAACGACACCGTAAACAAATGATGCAAGCGGCTTTTTCGGTGACGTGACAGGGTCGTTGACAATCAGCAAAGCAATGAAAAGAAGAGAACCTGCGCAAAGTTCAGTCACCATTGAATTGATAATGCCTGCATTTGTTCTCGGAAAAATCGCCGCAAATATTGCTGCCGCAAGAATATATCCCATTGAAGAAATAAGTCTGCTTGGACGGCGGATAAAAATATATGCCGTAACACCGAACATTGCAAGAACACATGTTGTTCCTATTGCACCGGGATATGAGCCTGAAAGAATAGATGTAATTCCGAAAATATCAAGGTCAATGCCGGTGCCTTTTTCCAGCATATTAAGCAAGGTTGTGCCTGTCGTGAAGTTTTCGCTTGTGCTGAAAATTGCCTGCCAGCCTGATGACGCGGCGGCAAATGTTGACATCTGTTCCGGAAAGCAGATGCTGACAAAACAAATTCCTGCGGCGGCGGGTACAAACGGCGCATTTCTTGCTCCGCCAAATGGCAGTTTTGCAACAATAATTGCAAATGCAGATGCTGAAATACCGACCCAAAGCGGTGCACATGACGGAAGAAGCAAAGAAATTATGAGTCCGGTTGAAATTGCGCTCAGATTGCCGACAGGGTTCTTTTTGAGTACAAGTTTGAATCCGATATATTCACAAACAGCCGCAGCAGCCATACATGTTACAGCTTGATATATTGCGGTTATTCCGCCGAAAAATGTTCCGGGAACTAATAGGCATAAACCTAAAAGCAGAATGTCAACGCTGTATTTGAACAAAGGGTCATCGGTTTTGAAAAAGTCGAATTTTCTTGTTTTTGCCACTTAATATCACCTCTTCGGCGGCTGCCATAATTTGTGCATTGAAAAGTTTTCGCTGATGCGATATCATCATATCAGTGAAACTCTGAATTGATCAGTGCTTCAAAAAATCTGTATGCATATATACGGCAAAATTTCTTGCCGATGTTTGTATGCTGTTGCTTTAATAAAAAGGAGAACAAAATGAAATTTGAATCAACGTGCAAAAATTGCATCCTTGCCGAACTTTCCAATGAAGATCTTGAACTTCTCAAACTGAGTTATGATGAACTTGATTATTCTGATGAACATGTCAGAGATACAATTCACCGCATCCTCGATGAGGCGAGCGCCGAAACAGGAATCATGCTCAATCGTGAAAACGAAATCAGAATTGACGTTATGCCGGATTTAATCGGCGGCTGCCTGATAATTTTCAGCAAGAATGATGAAACAGAATATGTCAACAGCAGTGTCAGTATTTTTGAAACGGATGATTTTAACAATATTCTTGACATGGTACGCGTTTTGAAGTCAACAGTTGATATGGCAACAGAAAGCGTGCTTTATCAAAAGGATGAAAAATATCGTTTGATCGTTAAAAACTGCGATGAAAGGTTATCACTGCTTTTGGGGGAATATATGAACCTTGAAGACAGTGACAGTTTATCGGAACAAAGAACGCGTGAATATTGGAATTGTATTATTGCTCATGACGCGTTAAAAGTGCTTTGCGGCAATTGAACGCATCTGACTGATTGTTGCTTTCGGGTCGTCTGAGCCGAAAATTGCACTGCCTGCAACAAGTACATTTGCACCTGCCTTGGCGCATTGTTCAACTGTTTTAAGGCTTACTCCGCCGTCAACCTGAATGTCAACATCAAGACCTCTGCGCTTTATCTCTTCGTGCAAAGCAGTAACCTTTGGCATCATATCAGCCATGAAACCCTGACCGCCGAATCCCGGTTCAACTGTCATGACAAGAACCATGCCGAGTTTATCAAGATAAGGGAAAACAGCCTCAACAGGTGTGCCGGGCTTTACTGAAAGTGAAGCGACACAGCCGCTGTTGCGGATGAGGTCTATGGTTTCCTCAACCGGAGAGTCGGATTCAATGTGGAAAGTTATAACATCCGCACCTGCCTTGACGAAATCGGGGATATATTTCTTCGGATCGCTGATCATGAGGTGCACATCAAAAACAAGGTCAGAGCACTTTCTCATGCATTTAACAATTGGTGCACCGAGTGTAATGTTAGGAACAAAGTGACCGTCCATAACATCAATATGAAGCCAATCGGCACCGCATTTTTTCATATTTTCAAATTCTTCCCCCATGCGCGAATAATCGCAGGAGAGAATTGACGGAGAAATCTTAATCATAGGTATTACCAAGCCTTTCTGACTGCAAATATAAATTTTTTATATTGTATCATTTGTTGCAGTAAAAATCAAGGTTACAGTTATAATGGAACATACCATCTTTAAAACTTTAACCTTCTGAATTTCAACGGTGAGATACCGGTTTTCTTTTTGAAAAAATAAATAAAATTTGATGCGCTGTTAAATCCTGTTTTATATGCAATGATCTCAATTGAACTTTCTGTTTTCTGCAATAATTCCATTGCTTTGTCGAGCCTGATTGCAAGCAGATAATCATATGGTGAAAAGCCTGCCGATTCTTTGAAAATCCTTGAAAAGTAAGATACACTCATGTGTGCCGCGGCTGCAATTTCATGTAAGGTTAAATGCCTGTCATAGTTTGATTTGATAAATTCCTTTGCTGATTCAATTCGTGCTGATTTATCGATATCCTGTTTGATATCATCATTTTTTGCTAAAATGCAGAGCAGGGAGTAGATAGAATTTGAAATAGCATATTCGCTTTGGTTATTTCTGACTTGATTGATTATGTCAAAAATGCATTCCGATGTCTGTCGGGTGCATTTTATTTTTTGCGTTTTTTGAGATGTGATTTCAGCAAACCACTCACGTGAATTGTTTCCGTCAAAATGCACCCACAAGGTGTGGGCGCTGCTGCTTGTGAAATAGCGGTGTTCTTTGTAGCAATCGATCAGAAGCAGTTCACTGCTTTTGGCTGTCAGCTGTATTTCATCCTGAATCATTGTTATACTTCCGGTAAGCACATAAACAGCAAGAAAACTGTCATATTTTTTTCGCGAAACGTTATAGTCGCTGTTACATTGAAATTCACCGACAGCAATCGGATAGTACAACAATTTTTTTGCCGTTTGTGACGGAGTGTAAAAATACATATGTGAGTTGTTATTAAGACCGTTACCTAAAAGTTCCATAACATTAAAATAAGATTTCTAAATTTTTTGATATAATTTCAAAACAAATCTTTATAAAAAGATATTATAATAAAAATAATCTAAAGTCAAATATATAAGCGATATTTCTAAATATTTTGCTTAGGGGGATAAAAATGAGATACAATATTTCTTTAAACAAATGGAATTTTAAAATCAATGAATTAAATTATGCAGCCAACGTCACCATACCGCATACATGGAATGTTGACGATGAGGTGATGAAACACAGAGGAGTCGCTGAATATGAAACTACTGTGTTTATCAATGAAAACTTAAAAGACGATAAGGCATTCATATCGTTTGATGCAGTGTATCATACTGCAAAAGTATATATCAACGGTGCTTTTGCAGGTGAACACAGTCGTTCCGGTTATACACCGTTTAAATTCGATGTAACCGGGAAGATTCACTATGGTGCAGAAAATGTAATCAAGGTTTTTGTTGATAACACGCATATTGAAGAAATGCTTCCGCATCAGGGCGATTTTGACTGGGCGGATGACGGCGGTATTATCAGAAAAGCTGAACTGAATTTTATGCCGAAGTCTGCAATCGAATATATCAGAGCCGAAGAAAAAATTGAATCAATTAACGGAAACTTGTGCGACGGAATCCTTTTGCTGAGAACTGCTTTTCTTGATAATCGGGCAAAAAGTGTAACCGTTCGGATGATTGACTATGCAGAAAATAAAACTGTTATCGAAAGGCAGTTTGATAATATCACTAATGAAATTAAACTTGACTTCCATGATTTAAAATTATGGGATGTCAGTTCGCCGAATCTTTACAGAATCGCTCTTGAAACAGATGATGATTATTACGAAATACGTACCGGTTTGAGAAACATTGAAGTAAAGGGTGAAAAAGTTCTTTTGAACGGTAGAGAAATATATCTCAAAGGCTGTGAGTGGATGCCCGGCTCGCACCCCGATTTTGGTATGGCAGAGCCGCTTGAACATAGCATAAAGTGCCTGAAACAGTTAAAAAATGCAGGCTGTGTATTTACTCGCTTTCATTGGCAGCAGGACGACAGCTTGTTTGATTGGTGTGATGAAAACGGATTGCTGGTTCAGGAAGAAATTCCTTATTGGGGACATCCGAAACAGGCGACAGCACTTCAGCTTGACATTGCAAAACAACAGGCAGATGAAATGGTGTATTTTCATTCAAACCATCCATCAATTATATGCTGGGGTGTAGGCAATGAACTCGGAGCTGAAACTGAGCCTACAATTGAGTATATCAAAAACATGATTGGCTATTTCAAAGCACTGGACAACAGACGGCTTGTGAACTATGTTTCAAATACTTTGAGCAGAATTGAAAATGCTGATAAAGACGATGGAACACTTTACGGCGATATTGCAATGTGGAATGATTATCTCGGTCTGTGGGAGCCTAGTGAAGATATTAAAAGCCATATGATAAGAACCTGTAAAAAGGCAACGGGTATGCCTTTGCTTGTTTCAGAATTCGGACTTTGCGAACCGCACTTCAAAGGCGGAGATGTAGAGCGTGCAAGAATCCTCAAAGAAAGACTTGAAATGTATGCGAAGATAGATAACATATGCGGTTATATGTGGTTCTCGCTCAATGACTACCGCACGCATTGCGGCGAAGCAGGCGAGGATAAGATGCGTCAGCGTGTTCATGGCTCAACGGATTTATACGGCAACGAAAAGCCATCATATAAATTGCTGACGGAACTGCAATCGCGTTAATCGGAACTCTTTTAAAATAACCGGCATCTGACTGATGTGCTTTTCAGTCAGATGCCGGTTATTTAAGTATATCAAATCAGTTTCTTCAGCACACTTCCTATATCACTGTCAATACAAAGCGACTGCCTTTCAATCTCGTTCGGACATGCCGATTCGCCGTAATTAATACATACATAAACGGCTTTGCTGTTTTTTACTGTCAAGCGCCAAAACGGGTATTTTATAATCACGGGAGTGTTATATCCCACACCGAGTTCCAAAAACAGAACTCTTTGATTAAATATATTTGGTTTTCCTGTTGTGTCATATTACCTCACTCAATTATTTTAACACGATTTGTTTTTCTTGGTTTTGTATGCGGCTGTTCACCGTCAATATATCCAAGCGTGATAAAACAGATTGCAGAGTAGTTTTCGGGTATTTTCCATTCTCTCAGAATTGCCTTGCCCTCATCGCTGATAAAAGTTTCTTCACCGCGAGAAATTATACAAGAGGAAATGCCAAGTTCTGTTGCCTGTAAAACCATATTTTCAGCACAGCAGAAAGCGTCGGCTATCCGAAACATGAAATTGTTCTGTCCGAAAATTGCAATAACGGCAGGAGCACCGTAAAAACCGTTTTTCATTGTGGAATCATCAATTACACTCGGCTGTTCTTTTGAAACATAAGAGCCTGCAAGATGTGTACGGTCAAACTTTGCAAGATTCATGATGCCTATTTTGGTTGTCAGTTCTTTGTTTCTCACCCCAATCATCATGCTGCGCTGACCACCGCCTGCATTTGGAGCGTAATTTCCTGCTTCGAGTATCAATTCCATGTCTTCACGGCTTATTTGACGGTCTGTATATTTCCGAATTGAATGGCGAGCCTTAATTAAATCCATTAACATCGTTATATCTCCTTCCAACATTGAGGATCGGCACTGTAAAAATCTCCGTTTGTTCCTTTTGCAACAGCAGGACAGCCGCGGCAATATGGAGCAAGTTCACATTTTGAGCATTTCTCGAACTTGGTATATTCACGGTATGTATCCATTTGACATACCCACACATCGGCAAGTCTGTCATGGAACACATTGCCGACTTTGCTTTCCGCAACTCTGCGGCATGCGTAAATATCTCCTGTGGGGAGAATCGTAATGTGGCAGTTGCCGCAGTTACAGCCGCTGTATATCATGCCTTCTTTTGCATTTTGAGGAATTTTAAATGTACCTGTTTCGTACTCATACAGTGTCCAAAGATGGTCTTTTTTATTGAAATAGGTGTTGCATCCGGCAGCCTCATATTCCTTGAACTTTTTGTCGCAGATGGCGAGCAACTCACGGTATTCCTGCGGTGTCATGCTAGCGTCCAAATCCCCTCCGCTGGGAACATAGCGCGAGAACGCAAACACATTTGCCCCGGCTTTTACTACGGCGTCAATGATTCCCGGCACTTCAATGCGATTTGTTTTGGAGACTGTAGTCATAATCACGCTTCGGATACCGGCACGATTAATGCATCCGATTTTCTCCAAAGTACAATCATAAGAACCGGGTTTGCGAAACCAGTCGTGAGTTTCACGTAGTCCGTCAATGGAAAGCTGATAATTTCTACAGCCGTAATATTTCAGTTTACTGCACACTTGATCGTCAAGATGAAAAGGATTACCGAGAATGGTGAAAGGTATGTTGTGGTCATGAAGTAACGTGAGCAGGCGCCAAAAATCAGGGTGAAGTATTGGATCACCGCCTGTAATGTAGAAATAGGGCAGGCGGTTGTACACCTTGCAAAAATCCAAACAGTTATAAAAAGTGTCCTGCATTTGCTGCCGGTTCATAGAATCAATCTTCTTGCAAACGTCACCGGAATAAATGTAACAATGCTTGCACCGCTGATCACATTCGTCAGTAATATGCCATTGAAAAGAAAAATACTGTTTCATCGTATTGACCTCACTATATATCAAATCGTTTTTTACCGATATATTTTTCAAAAATTCCCGACAAGACGATTCCCATCGGGAACAGTTAGAACAGATGCAAGGAATTATTCCTTGTCGCCTGCACCGCATGCAGAGCCGCAAGCAGCGGGCTTCTCTTCGGGTGGATGGGCTGCACAGCAAACGGGTGCAACAAAAATCTCGTCAGAAGCACCGCAGGTAGCACCACAAGCTGATGCAGTCTTTTCATCATTCCATCCGGAAAGGTTTGAAAGTGCCATTATTATTTCCTCCTTGTAATATATTCAGCGGATTGTTTTCCTCTGTATCTGCTATTATACGGATTTTTTCTTTTTGTACAAGTACGCACTTTTTTGTAACTATTGTCTGAATGTGATTTTTCGGTAAAAATGAAACAGATAAGCCGATATGGTAATTTTCATTTTGTGCGATATTGATTTATTGACTTTGCAAATACATAACAGTATAATATCAATGTAACATAAAAAAATGAATGTATTGGAGGCAGCATATGAAAACAAAAGCAGAATTGCCTGAGTGTGATGTGGCAACAACGGTTTCTTTAATCGGTAATAAATGGAAACTGTTGATTATACGCAATCTTCGTTTACGTCCGTGGAGATTTAATGAATTGCAAAAGTCGCTTGACGGTATCAGCCAAAAGGTTCTGACTGATAGCTTGCGTTCAATGGAAAAAGACGGACTGGTCGATCGCAAGGTTTTTGCGGAAGTACCTCCGAGGGTCGAATATTCACTCACACCGCTTGGTGAAACTTTACGTCCGTTGCTTGATGAAATGGAAAAGTGGGGAAAAGCATATAAAACCAATTTGTAAATTAAAGTCGGTAAGCAGTAATGAACTTCCATGATACATATAGATACATGCTTAACTTTGAATTTTTACAATTTTTTTTCAAAAATGGTTGATTTTTTTGATTGAGTGATATATAATGGATGACAGATAACGAACATTTGTACGATAACGAGGAGGATCATCTCATGGCAGATAAGAGCACAGCCTTAGCAACAGCTTTGGCTCAGATTGAAAAACAATACGGCAAAGGTGCAATTATGCGTCTTGGTCAGAATACGGCTTTGAATGTTGAGTCTATCCACACAGGCTCTGTCGGTCTTGACATAGCAGTAGGTGTAAACGGACTTCCAAAAGGAAGAATCGTTGAAATTTACGGACCGGAATCATCAGGTAAAACAACGCTTGCACTTCATTGTATCGCAGAGGCTCAAAAAGCAGGCGGTGAAGCTGCATTTATTGACGCTGAACATGCACTTGACCCGGTTTATTCGAAGTCACTTGGAGTTGATGTTGATTCGCTTTTGGTTTCTCAGCCGGATAACGGTGAAGATGCGCTTTCAATTACTGAGGCTTTGGCTCGTTCGGGTGCTCTTGATATCATCGTTGTTGACTCGGTTGCCGCCCTTGTTCCGCGTGCTGAAATTGAGGGCGAAATGGGTGACAGCCATGTAGGTTTGCATGCAAGACTTATGTCGCAGGCATTGCGTAAACTGACTGGTGTTGTTGCAAAGTCAAACACATTGGTAATTTTCATCAACCAGCTTCGTGAAAAGGTCGGTGTTATCTACGGTAACCCCGAAGTTACAACAGGCGGACGTGCTTTGAAGTTCTATTCTTCGGTTCGTATCGAGGTAAGAAAGGCTGAAGTTATCAAGGCAACAGGCGGTGAACTTATTGGTTCAAGAACGAAGGCAAAGGTTGTTAAGAATAAGGTTGCACCTCCGTTCAAAGAAGCACTTTTCGATATTATGTACGGAACTGGTATTTCTCATGACGGCGAACTTGTTGACCTTGGTGTTGAATACGGTGTAATCAACAAGAGCGGTGCATGGTTCTCTTACGGTGAAACACGTCTTGGACAGGGCCGTGAGAATGTTAAACTGCTTTTCGCAAAAGAAAAAGAACTTGCAGCTGAAATTGAAAAGAAGATTTTTGATGCAGTCAGTGCAAGCAAATCCGGTGATTCAAAGGATGCTGCACCCAAGGAAAAGCCGGCTGCTAAGGCATCATCTTCCAAAAGCGGCAGTGCAAGAGCAAAAATAGACATTGCTGTGGACGATGATTGATGAAACTTAATTTTAAAGACGGCAAGGCAAATAAGGTTCACATTTATGTTGACTGTGAATATCGAATGACAGTTGACCGTGATTTCATTGCTGCCGCCCGGTATTATGAAAACTGTGAAATAAACGATGAGGAGTTGGCTGAACTTGAAGTTCAGGTCAGCTCCCGTCGCGCTTTCAATAAAGCTGTTGATTTGCTTTCAAGACGCGATCATGCAAGCGGCGAACTGCTTGTTAAACTGCGCCAAAAAGGTTATGCCGACGGTGCACAAGAAGCCATTGAAAAGCTGACGGAATACGGATATATTGATGATTGGCGATTTGCTGAAAATTATGCTGCCGAATTGCAGCGTTTGAAAGGCTTCGGCAAAAGAAGAATTGAGCAGGAACTATATAAAAAAGGTGTAAGCCGTGATATAATATCGCAGGTAACGGATTCAATCGAGTCTGACAGCGATGAGCTTGCAGATTTACTTGAAAGAAAATACGGCAGATATCTGGACACTGAAAAAGGTATAACCAAGGCGATAAACGGTCTTGTACGAATGGGTTATGGCTACAGTGAGATAAAAGCGGCGCTTGAAGCTGTGAAATGCAGACTTGAAGATGATTTGCCGACTGATGACTAGGAAAGGAAAATTCAGCTTTGACTGAATTATATGAAAATAATATGAAAAAGAAGATTGGAATGATTTCACTCGGCTGCCCGAAGAATCAGGTGGATGCCGAAATTATGCTTGCCAAACTTAAGGATGCGGGTTATGAAATTACGAATAACATAGATGGAGCAGATTTGGTGATTGTCAATACATGCGGCTTCATTGATGATGCAAAGCAGGAAGCAATTGATACGATCTTATCCGTTGCCGAACTTAAGGCAGAGGGCAAAGTAGGCGCACTTGTTGTTACAGGCTGTCTTGCTCAAAGATACAAAGACGAGGTGCTGACTGAAATGCCGGAGATCGACGGTATTATCGGAATAGGCGGCAACAATGATATTGTTGAACTGGTCAATGATGTGCTCGGCGGTGAAACGGTAAGTGTGTTCCCGTCAGAATATTGTTTGCCGATGAGCGGTGACAGAATGTTGACAACTCCGAATTACTGGGCATATCTGAAAATTGCCGAAGGCTGCTCAAACCGCTGTGCATATTGTGCGATACCGTCAATCAGAGGAAGTTTCAGAAGCCGTCCGATGGAGGAGATAATTGAAGAAGCAAAGGCACTTGCACAAGGCGGCGCCAAGGAAATTGTTATCATTGCGCAGGACGTCACAAAATACGGAATAGACCTTTATAAAAAATTGAGCCTTGCAAAGTTACTGCGCGAACTGTGTAAAATTGAAGGTATAGAATGGATAAGACTCCTTTATTGCTATCCCGATTGCTTGACGGACGAACTTATCGATACCATTGCACAGGAAGAAAAAATCTGCAACTATATTGATTTGCCGCTCCAACATGCGGATAGGGAAGTTCTTCGCCGAATGAATCGCAGTGGAAGCGAGGAAGAATTACTTACACTGATCGAAAAAATAAGAAGCAAGATTCCCGATGTAGTGATAAGAACAACTTTTATTACGGGATTCCCCGGTGAAACAGAAGAGAACTTTGAAACACTTTCACGCTTTGTTGAAAAAGCTGAGTTTGACAGACTTGGATGCTTTGCGTATTCAGCCGAAGAGGGTACTCCTGCTGCTGAATTTGACAATCAGATTGATGAAGATGTCAAAAAGCATCGCAGCGAACTTATTATGCAGCAGCAGTATGAAATTTTTGAGCGCAAGCAAAACGTAAAAATCGGCAAAACGCTTAAAGTGCTTGTTGACGGCTTCGATGAAGATGACATGCTTTACTATGGCAGAAGCTATATGGACTGTGCAGAAATTGACAGCCGTGTAATAATCTCAACTGAAGATGAACTTGTGCCGGGAACTTTCGTCAATGTGAAAATCATCGGTACTGACGACTGCGACCTTGTTGGTGAGGTTGTGCAATGAGTTGTATTCTTACATACACAAAAAGAGGTATTGATCCGTGCGAGCCTGATTCAAGTTCGATTGCAATTGAAGATATTGCTCACGCACTGTCACTGTTGTGCCGTTCAGGCGGACATTTTCCATCGTTTTATTCAGTCGGACAGCACAGTATCGCTTGCGCAAAAGAAGCCAAAGCAAGAAATTATACCGAGTC
Organism: Ruminococcus sp.; assembly: GCA_023665555.1. Classification (GTDB taxonomy): domain Bacteria; phylum Bacillota; class Clostridia; order Oscillospirales; family Acutalibacteraceae; genus UBA6857. Next base: position 51,084 of record JAMPDR010000006.1, on the reverse strand, counting down.
GGTTCAGCTTGCCTGTCTGCTGCATGATGCAAGCGAAGCATATATTGCTGATATTACAAGACCTGTTAAGCAAAGGCTTTCAGATTATCTTGAATATGAGAAAAAATTACAGAAACTGATATATGAAAAGTTTTTAGGTTTCGTGCCGGATGAAGTCATGCGAAAGCAGATTTCATCAGTTGATGACTGCATGTTGTATCATGAGTTTATGGCACTGATGAACACACCGTTGTTTGAGGATAAACCTGAAATACACATTGATTTAAATTTTGCGTTTCGCGGTTTTGATACAGTTGAAAAAGAGTTTTTGCAGTTGTATCGGGAACTTAATTAGGAATTAGGGGTTAGTAGTGAGAAACGAAGAACGCAGGTCGTTGGGAGGATATCAGTATCTTTAGTCTTTATTCCGCAGAGATAGATAGCAATTGATTTACAATTTGCTATTATAATAGTTATCTAATTGTTATATGCAATTTATTTGAGCGGCGAATGATTTAATTTTTGTTGCTATTTTTTCGCAGCCTCGGCTTCTCACTCCTAATCAAAAAGATATTGACATTTTGTGAACATATGTATATAATATAGTGGTTGACAAAAATGCGCAATACAGCCAAAGGCGGCTGTCAAGCGGGAGAAGTAATCGGTTTTCGTCTTTCTCAGAGAGGGACTGTAAGGTGGAAGTGTCCTGTCAGACATACTGATGAAATGCACCCGTCAGCACCCAAGGGGAAAGTTTATTAGTATCCGAGGGCGTAAACCGGCGTTAACGGTGAATGAGTAAAAATCAGAGTGGAACCGCGTCAAAACGCCTCTGTTGCATTGAGCAACAGAGCTTTTTTTATGCGGAGAAATAAGAAAACCGTATCAATGATTTCGGTTTTATATTCGAGTATCCTGTGCGGTGTTTCTGTAAATATTTGAAAAGAGGGTAAAAATACAGAAAGGAATTTGATTACATGCTCAAAAAAATGAATTTACCCAACAAACTTACACTTTCGAGAATGGTTATCGCACCAATTTATCTCGCATTGATGCTGATTGATTTCAAATATCATTTCCTCGTTGCAGGTATCGTGTTTGGTATCGCTTCGCTGACCGATTTTTTTGATGGCCATCTTGCAAGAAAATATAATCAGATAACCGTTTTCGGAAAGCTGTGCGACCCTGTTGGTGATAAAATGTTGTTTCTTGCCGCATTGCTGGCATTTTTGAAATACGGAATGTGCAGCAGTTGGGTAATTATGATTGTAATATCACGAGAGTTCATCATCACTTCGCTGAGAATGGTTGCAATAGAGCAGAATGTTGTTATTGCGGCAGGCTTTTGGGGCAAACTCAAAACGGCTTGTCAGATGGTATTCACTGTGCTTATAATGATCATGATGCAGTTCGGCTTGCCGTCATGGTGCGCCGTTTCTGTTTCGGTCATTTCAAATATATTGATGTGGCTGGTTGCTGTGCTTACGGTGGTTTCAGGCGCAAAATATCTTTATGACAGCAAAAGGCTGATTAATTTTTCAAAATAAATTTTGGAGTGATTCTATGTTTGAGAGAATTAAAGAGGACTTGCAATGTGTTAAGGACAGAGATCCTGCGGCACGAAGCGCTCTTGAGATAATGTTGCTTTATCCGGGTTATAAGGCGGTGAGGTCTTATCGCAGAGCACACTGGCTTTATAATCACAAAATGTTCTTTCTCGCGAGAGCCGTATCCCAGCGCAGTGTGAAAAAGACAAATATAGAAATACATCCCGGTGCGCAAATCGGAAGAAGGATTTTTATTGATCACGGAACAGGTGTGGTTATCGGTGAAACAACAATAATCGGTGACGATTGCACGATTTACCAGGGTGCAACACTCGGCGGTACGGGAAAAGATCACGGAAAAAGACATCCGACCATCGGCAATAATGTTATGATTGGCGCCGGCGCAAAAGTTCTCGGACCGATGAAAATCGGCGATAATTCTAATGTTGCCGCAGGTGCAGTTGTACTTTCGGAAATACCGCCGAATTCAACGGCAGTCGGTGTGCCTGCAAGGGTTGTTAAGCAAGACGGCAAGCGAATTGACCGCCTTGATCAAATCCATGTTCCCGACCCGATTTCTCAGGAACTTTGCCGACTTCGTGAAAGAGTGGAATATCTGGAAAAAGAACTGGCAAAACAAAAAGATGCTGATTAAATTATGCCTTTAATCAATGCTGAATAATTGAAAGGAAATGATTGATATGAGAATTTTCAATACTCTCACAAGAAAAAAAGAAGAACTTGTTCCGATTAAAGAGGGCGAATATAAAATATATGCCTGCGGTCCTACAGTATATAATTTTATTCACATCGGTAACGCAAGACCGCTTTGCGTTTTTGATGTTCTTCGCCGTTATCTCGAATATAGAGGAAACAAAGTTAATTTTGTTCAGAACTTCACTGACATTGACGACAAAATTATCCGCCGTGCAAACGAAGAGGGTTTGACTTATAAGCAGGTTTCCGAGAAGTATATTGAAGAATTTTGGAAAGATGCGAAGGGCATGAATGTCCGCGAAGCAACCTGCCACCCGAAAGCAACTGAAAATATAGATGAGATTATCAACATTGTTTCAACACTTATTGAAAAAGGCTATGCCTATGCTGTTGACGGTGATGTTTATTTCAGTCCGAAAAAGTTCAGCGAATACGGCAAGCTTTCACATCAGCCGCTTGAGGACCTTGAAGCAGGTGCAAGAATCAACATCGGTGAAGTAAAAAAAGAGCCGATGGACTTTGCCCTTTGGAAAGGTGCAAAACCCGGTGAACCGTATTGGGAGTCGCCTTGGGGTCACGGCAGACCCGGTTGGCATATTGAGTGCTCGGCAATGGTACGACGTTTCCTTGGTGAAACAATCGACATTCACTGCGGCGGTCAGGATCTTATTTTCCCGCATCATGAAAATGAGATTGCTCAAAGTGAGTGCTGCAATGGTAAGCCGTTCTCAAACTATTGGATGCACAACGGCTTTATCACTGTTGACAAAGTTAAGATGTCAAAGTCACTCGGCAATTTCTTCACCGTTCGTGATGTTGCTGAGCAGTTTGGCTATGAACCGATTCGTTTCCTTATGATCTCATGTCAATACAGAAGTCCTATCAACTATAGCTTCGACGCAATCGAGCAGTGCAAGGCATCGCTTGAAAGAATGTATACATGCCGTGATAATCTTGATTTTGCAATCAAGAACGCAGTCGAGCAGGCAGGTGAAAAGGACGCTGAAATTATCGCTCTTATTGACAAGAGAAAGCAGGAATTCATTAATGCAATGGAGGATGACCTCAACACTGCTGACGCAATTGGTGTTGTGTTTGAGTTGGTTCGAGATGTCAACACTTATGTCAATGACGGTGTGCAGAGTAAGGCACTGACTGAATATGCGGCAAAAATCTTTGATGAACTCACGGGTGTTCTCGGTCTTGTTTATAACAGAGAAACCAAGGGCAGTCTTGATGATGAAATTGAAGCGCTCATTGAGCAGAGAAATGCGGCAAGAAAAGCCAAAAACTGGGCAGAAGCCGACCGCATACGTGACGAATTGAAGGCTCAGGGAATTGTTCTTGAAGATACACCGCAGGGTATAAAGTGGCACAGAACTTAAAATAATGAGGAATTAGGAGTTAGGAATTAGGAGTTATGCGGGCGAGGAATGTGCAGATTGATAGCCTGAGTTCGCAGAATAAAAGTGAGGGGTCGACCGATGCGGTCGACCTGCACCTAACTGTCGGAACAGTCTGCATTTAATAGTAATTTTTTGTGTATAGTTCACATGAAACAGTGTATGCTTCGCGCAGAGTAAAAAGAGTAAATTTTATGTAACCTTTCTTAATTTTGAAAAACGTAAACACTTTACATTTTTTTTACTCGTTTTACTCTGTTTAATATATTCATCAAACAGGATGGTAAATTATGTCAGACAGTAAAAATCCAATCGGTGTTTTTGATTCGGGAATGGGTGGTGTAAGTGTCCTTCGCGAATTATATAAAATAATGCCGAATGAAAATTATATATATTACGGTGACTCAAAAAATGCACCGTACGGTGTGAAGTCAACCGAGGAAATTTTGCAACTTACCACAAACAGCGTGGAATATCTGATATCGCGCGGTGTCAAGGCTGTTGTGATTGCCTGCAACACTGCAACAAGTGCGGCCGCGGCATATCTTCGCGAAAAGCATAGCGGCTTTCCTATAATAGGTCTAGAGCCGGCGCTGAAGCCTGCGGCTCTTTCAAAGGAAGATCCGACCGTTATTGTTATGGCGACACCGCTTACACTCAGAGAAAAGAAGTTTGCCGATTTAATGCAGCGCTTTGAAGATGATGCGCAGATAATTAAGCTGCCTGCACCTGAATTGGTTGAACTTGTTGAGAGCGATAAACTCGGCACACAAGAGATGAAAGATTATCTTGAACGGTTGTTTTCTCCGTTTGATAAAAGCAAAATTGACTGCGTTGTTCTCGGCTGTACTCATTATCCGTTTGCACGTGATATGATTCAGGAGATACTCGGAAACGATGTCCGTATTTTTGATGGCGGTGAGGGCGCGGCAAGACAGACGAAGCGTGTTCTTGAAGAAAAAGGTCAATTGAATTTGCAGCAAAAAAATGGCAAAATTATTTTTGAAAACAGTGACAGCAGTCATATTGCGTTTTCGAAAAAGCTGTTTGAATATGGCAATAATGCGTAAGGGGTATACTTAAATGGTTGGTATAGTTGATGTCGGCGGCGGAATGAGATGTATATATTCGGGCGGTGTATATGACTGTTTTGCGGATAAGAACGTAAAAATAGATTATTGTCTGGGTGTTTCGGCAGGCAGTGCGAATCTTATGTCATATGCATGCGGTCAGCGCGGCAGAAACCTTGAATTTTACTCAAATTACGCACTTCGAAAAGAATATATGAGTATGGACAACTTCTTGAAAACAGGCTCGTATATCGGTTTTGACTATATATTTTCAGACCTTTGCAACGATGATGGTGAATATCCGCTTGATTATGAATATTTTGCATCTTCGCCAATTGAGTATAAGGCGGTGGCAACAAGAGCGTGTGACGGCGAACCGATATATTTCACCAAAAGTGATGTTCAGCAGAACAACTATGACATATTGAAAGCGTCATGCTGTCTGCCTGTTGTGTGTAAGCCTTATGTGATAAACGATGTTGAATATTTTGACGGCGGAATAGCTGAACCTATACCTGTAAGAAAAGCGTTTGCAGATGGCTGTGACAAGGTGGTTGTTGTCCTCTCAAAACCCAGAGAAGAATACACAATACCGTTCGGCAAAGAAAAGCTTCTGAAACATTTTTTTGCTGATTACCCGAAGATTGCTGAACTTATGGGTAACATCCATGAGCGGTGCAGTGATATACTTTCGTTCATTGCTGATGGTGAAAAGGATGGCAAAATTCTTGTTCTTGAACCAAAGGATTGTTTTGGTATGAAAACACTTACGCGAGAAAAAAGTATGATTTATAAAATGTATGCCGCAGGATTTGCCGATGCAAAAAAGGCTATTGAAGAAAGCGGATTTTTTGGGTGATGTTCTATGATTGACAAAAAAACTCAGCAGGAACTAAAAGAGTTTCTTATTAATGAAGGTGCTGCCGATGTAGGATTTTGCAAGGTTGAGGATGGCGATTTCGGTGAATGTGTTTATGCCGTGAGTATTGCCGTCAGGCTTTCTGAAGCGATTGTTGACGAAATTGAACTTGAGCCGACTCATACATATTTCAATCATTATCGAACAGTGAATTCTTTTATAGATTCTCTGCTTTTAAAAAGCGGCTTGTTTTTACAGCGCCGCGGATATAAATACATCACGGTTGCCGCATCTCAGAGCATCAATAAGGATGGCTGGAACTATAACGGAAGATATTCCCATAAAAAGGCGGCAGTGCTTGCCGGTCTTGGTACAATCGGGAAAAGTTCAATGTTTCTGCATAAAAAGTACGGTGCTTCGGTAAGACTCGGCACTGTTTTTACAAACTGTGAGTTTGATGTAAACGATGTTAAGCCTATCTCAATCTGCGGCAAGTGCACAAAATGTGTCGATGCCTGTCCGTCTGGCGCAATTAAAGGAACTGAGTGGACAATCGGCTGTACACGTGATGATATGTTTGACCCGCAAAAATGTAGTGAATACATGAAAAAGCAGTTCAAGCATATCGGCAGGGGAGCAGTGTGTGGAATTTGCATGAAAGTTTGCCCGTACGGAAATTAATGAGGAATTAGGAGCGTAAAAGAATTAGGAGTTAGGAGTGAGGAACGAAGGTTGCGGGGGAGATAGCAACGACTGTCAGATTTTCTCCCGCAAAGATAGATAGTAACTATTTTATAGATTGTTATTATAATAAATCTTTAACCGTTATATGAAATTTATTTCCGCGGGCGAAAACTAATAAATTGCTGTCGCTTTATTCGCGACCGCAACTCCTAATTCCTCACTCCTCATTCCTCATTAAACCAAACTCCTCATTATTTTTAGTAAACCTCTTGTGATTTTAAACTTGTTTGGTATATAATAGTCAATGAAAATGCAAGGAAAGGACTTGAAAAAATGAACAGTAACGTAACAATTTATGACCATCCGCTTATTCAGCATAAACTTTCTATCCTTAGAGATAAAAACACTCCCTCAAAGGATTTCAGAGAACTTGTTTCTGAAATTGCAATGCTCATGTGTTATGAGGCAACAAGAGATTTACCGCTTGAGGATGTTGAGATAGAAACTCCGATTTGCAAAGCAACGGTTAAGCATCTTGCCGGCAAAAAGCTTGCAATCGTCCCGATTCTCCGCGCAGGACTCGGTATGGTTGACGGTGTAAGTGCCTTGATTCCGTCTGCAAGAATCGGACACATCGGACTTTATCGTGACGAGGAAACTCATCAGCCGGTTGAATATTTCTGCAAGCTTCCGAAAGATATTGAAGAACGCGACGTTATAGTTGTTGACCCAATGCTTGCAACAGGCGGTTCTGCAATTGATGCAGTTTCACAAATTAAGCTGAGAAATCCTAAGTCTATCCGTTTCATGTGCATCATCGGAGCACCGGAGGGAATGGAAGCATTTGGTAAAGTTCATCCTGATGTTCCCGTATATTGTGCGGCTCTTGACGAAAAACTCAACGAGAATTGTTATATAGTTCCCGGTCTTGGTGATGCGGGTGACAGAATTTTCGGAACCAAATGATTGAAAAAATGGCATGGAAACCGCTGTTGATTTTTCAATGGCGGTTTTTGGTAATGAGAAATTAGAAGTGAGGAGATTTACTATGTTTGACAAGGTTTTATATTATTTTAAACAGCTTTGCTGTATTCCTCACGGTTCGGGGAACACAAAACTGATAAGCGACTACTGCGTCAGTTTCGCTGAAGAACATTCACTTGATTTTATAAAAGATGAAATCGGAAACGTTATTATTTTCAAGGACGGCACAGCAGGATATGAAAATTCACCTGCCGTAATTCTTCAAGGCCACCTCGATATGGTATGCGTGAAAAAGGACGGTTTTGAAATTGATTTTGAAAAACAGGGTCTGACCATTTGCGAAGATGACGAGTTCATTTGGGCAGAGGGTACATCTCTCGGCGGTGACGATGGTATCGCGGTTGCATATGCACTTGCAATTTTGGATAGTGATTCAATTGCTCATCCTCCGCTTGAGGTCGTGTTCACGGTTGATGAAGAAGTCGGTATGATCGGCGCGAACGCAATTGATGTTTCCATGCTTAAAGCAAAAATGCTGATAAACATTGATTCTGAAGAAGAGGATACTTTGCTTGTCAGCTGTGCAGGCGGTGTCAGAGCTGACATAAAATTGCCGATTGAAACCGAAAAAGCGCAAGTGCAGGCAGTTAAGATAGTCCTTTCCGGACTTACAGGTGGTCATTCGGGAACAGAAATTGACAAAGGCAGGCTTAACGCGGTTATTACCATGGCTAAACTTTTGAAGAGCATAGAGAATAAAACTCTTGTTTCAATTGAGGGCGGAAGTGCTGATAATGCTATACCCGACTTTTGTAAAGCAATTTTGACAAGCGGCAATATATCTGACTTAAAGTCGGATGTTCTCAGAGCATTTGAAAAAATGAGGCAAACTGCCGAAGAAACCGACCCGAACATGACTATTGTATTGACAGACTGCATCAGTCAGAAACAGCTGACAAGTCAAAGCAGTGACGCGGTTTTGTCATATCTTGCCGATATACCTGACGGTGTTATTGCATATTCAAAAAATATAGATGGCATTGTTCAAACGTCGCTTAATTTAGGCATAATCGATACAGATGAAACTTGTGTCATAACGAGCCATGCACTGAGAAGCAGTGTGGATGAAGAAAAGACTGCACTTGAATTGCAACTTTCGGAATATGCAAAATCATTCGGCGCGGCGATAGATTTTTACGGTGACTATCCTGCATGGGAATACAAAGAAAACAGCAGACTGCGTGATGTGATTACCGATACATATGAAAAACTTTTTGGCAGTAAAATGAAAATTGCGTCAATTCATGCAGGCCTTGAATGCGGACTTTTCTGCGGAAAAATAGATGGTCTTGACTGCGTTTCAATGGGACCGAATATTTTTGATATTCACACCGCTGATGAGAAACTTTCAAAAGAATCGGCAAAAAAAGTTTTCAAACTTATTGTGCAGATATTAAATAATTGTTGACCGATGGGGTTAAATAAGTTATAATTTACATGAGGTGACTATTATAAAAATTAGAAGGAGGTAGTGGTACGGACGCTCGAATAAAATATTTCATCTCTGTTTGAGCGATAATCTGTATCGCATGACGATTTTTATGAAGAAAAAAATTGAGGTTGATTTTTCAAAAAAGGTATTTCCGATTATAACAATGATAATCGGGGCAGTAATCATGCTTGTGCAGCTTATTACAAGGCAGAACCTTGTTGCGGTTGTTTCAGTCGGATATTGCTGTATTATGTCGGCAGTGATTTTGCTTTCGCTGATTATCAAGAAAAAAGTTTATTTTCAAATGATACTCGGCTATGCATTGTCAAGTTTCGGTACGGTGCTCTTTCATGTGATTTGGGGTGCTGATGCCGGTTTTGGTGCATTCACAAGCGGCAAGGCAGGCTGGTCAACGGTTGAACACACGTTAATGGCAGGCGAGGGAAATCTTTTCACAAGACTTGCGGGCAATATTTTGCTCGTTCTTCCAACGGCTTTGGCACTTTGGGGATTATTCCTTATTGCACGGAAAGGCTTTAAATCTGAGGGCGCAAAAAAGGCAGTTTGTGCAGTTATGAGTGTTCTTCTTGTAGGAACATCAGTTTTTTATGTTCTCACAATGAATATGAGAACCAAGCCTGTTACCGAAAGACTTTGGGAAGGTCATGACGACTATCTTAAAAATGTTGACAAAAACACAGACGGCAAGCCGAATGTTCTTGTGATTTTGATGGACGACCTCGGCTACAGTGATATTTCTCTTAACGGTGCAATCTATGACACTCCGAGCATCGACTCTATAGGTGAAAACGGACTTAATTTTGAAAATTTCTATTCAAGCTATTCCGTGTGTTCTCCTGCCCGTTTTGCTGCATTGACAGGAAGATATCCATACAGAGGTTATGCAGATAATGTTATTTATCCGACTGTTGATTGCTTAAGTCCGTTCGCTCAAACAAGAATATTCAATAGCATTGAAATGCTCAATAACACAGACGGTATGCTCGGCGACGAAATCACAATTGCGGAAACGTTCAAAAGTGCCGGCTATAACACAGGCTGTTTCGGTAAATGGCATCTCGGCGATTACGGTGAATATCTTCCCACAAATCAGGGCTTCGATTATTTCTATGGCAGTCACCATGTTAATGATATGGTACCGTTCTATCATGCTACGGAAGAAAACGGCGAGTATGTTATCACGCACGGAACTGATGAACTGAAAGATCAGGGCAATGCAACCAAGTGGATACATGAAGAGATCACAAATTGGATAACAGATAAAGTTCAAAATTCTGATGAACCGTTTTTCGCATATTATACAACACCGTGGCCGCATGCTCCCGTGTTTGTAGGTGATGAATTCAAGGGTGCCAGCGGCATGGGTACATATGTTGACTGTGTGACTGAGTTCGACCATTATCTCGGTGAGTTGTTTAATACAATGGAGGAACTCGGGGTACTGGATGATACAATTATCGTTTTCACAAGTGACAACGGACCTGCACTTGAAGGTTCAACGGGCGAACTTCGCGGCGGTAAATATCTTGCATATGAGGGCGGACAGAAAGTGCCGTTCATGATAAGATGGGATAATGATAACGGTGCACTCGGCGAAAAGGGAACGCGTTCGCAAACTGCAACCCTTGTTGACCTTTATCCGACCCTTGTTGACCTTTGCGGTATCACGGGTAACGGCGGCCAGAAATCATATATGCCCACAGACAGAACAATTGACGGTGTATCAATGATTCCGTTGTTGGCAAATGACGAGGTAATACACAATCAAGATGTGCCGATTCTTCACATGAAGAGAAGAAGCATCAAGGCGATTCAATATACCGTTGACACAGATAATATCAAAAACAGAGATGAATATAAAAATTATGACTATGATGTGCTTAAGGATAATGATTATCTGACGTTTAAGTATTTCAAGCGTATTCAAAACGACAACTCTGCTTTCTTTGACAAATATCGCAAGAATTGGCTTCATATTCTCACAGATGATGAGGGAGAAAACTATAACCGTACACCTGTATATCCGGAGATTTCAGCTGAAATGAAGCAGCAGCTTGAAGAAATACAAAAAGATTTTGAACAAAATCCGAGAGGAATAGTGAAATAATATGCCGCCGCTTTCAATTATGATAAAGCCTTCCTCAAGTCTTTGCAATTTAAGATGCAAATATTGCTTTTACTGTGATGTTGCCGCTCAGCGTGAGGAAGTAAGTTTCGGTGTCATGACGCAAGGCACAGCTGATAATTTAATAAGGTCGGCACTGAAATTTGCTGATGGTGAAAGCATTTCGTTTGCTTTTCAAGGCGGTGAACCGCTGATTGCAGGCAAGGAATACTTCAATCATTTTGTTGAAACGGTGAACAGACTCAACAGCAGGAATTCTAAGATTTACTATTCACTTCAGACTAACGGCACCTTGATTGATGATGAATGGGCGCAGTTTTTCAGAAAAAATGAATTCCTCATCGGACTCAGTCTTGACGGAGATTATGACGGTAACAAATTTCGTGTTGACGCAAACGGTCAGAACGCATATTATAAAATCGTTAAGGGCGCAAACAAGCTGAAAAAGCATAAGGTTGAGTTCAATATTCTCATTGTTCTGACGGGTCACTGTGCTGATAACTGCGAGCGGATATATAAATATTTTCGCGATAACGGCTTCAAGTATTTGCAGTTTATCCCGTGTTTACGTCCGTTTGGTGATAACAGCGAAAGCGAGTTATACATGACAAACGAGCAATATGCATCGTATCTGATAAAGATTTTTAATTTGTACGTAAAAGACTTCATGCGCGGTAATTATATCAGTATCAGGCAGTTTGACAATCTTGTCAGAATGTATCTCGGTGAGCGCCCCGAACAGTGCGGGCTTTGTGGCTTTTGTACGCATCAGTTTGTTGCTGAGGGTAACGGCAATATCTATCCATGTGATTTCTATTGCACAGATGAGTGGCTTCTCGGCAATATCAATGACGCTGAACTTTCAGAGATGGCTAACGGCAAAAAGGCATCCGAATTCATTAAGGAAAGTCTGACAGTCGATGAACAGTGCAAAAACTGCCGATTTTATCCCATGTGCAGGGCAGGCGGATGCAAAAGACAGCGTGAGGACAGAAACTACTGTGACGCATATAAAAAGTTTTATTCATCATGCTTGCCGTTGTTCAGAATGTTCAGTAAACGATAAAAGAACTCGAATTGGGAACCTATAAAAACGCGTGTATAAATACGGTGCGAAATTTTTAAAGGTTCCCATTTGTAATTTGAAAAATAACTTCGTGGAGGTTGACAATGAAAATTACAGTAAAGGCTTATGCTAAAATAAATCTTCTGCTTGATATTCTCGGTACGCTCGATAACGGATATCATGACTTGTTCATGCTTATGCAGTCCGTTGGAATATATGACACCGTTACTGTTGAAACAAATGAGTCAGGAAAAATAACACTTTCATGTGATGTTGAAGATATCCCGACCGATGAACGCAACATTGCATATAAGGCGGCGCTTGCATTTTTCAGTTATACAAAGCTGACGAATCACGGTATACATATTTCAATAGAAAAGCGTATTCCTCATGCGGCAGGACTTGCAGGCGGAAGTGCTGACGGTGCGGCGGTGGTTGTCGCTCTCAGACAGCTGTTTATGCCGCAGTTGGCAGAACGCGATGTTATCGAAATATGTTCCTCATTCGGTTCGGATGTACCGTTTTGCGCTGTCGGCGGCACAATGCTTGCACAATATACGGGAACAGTTCTGACATATCTACCACAGCTTGAAATTAAGAATATCATTGTTGTGAAGCCTGATTGTTCCGTTTCAACAGGTGCGGCATATAAGGCTTTTGATACTGCTGAAAGAGTAAGACATCTCAATCGCGACGGTATACTTAAAGCTGCACTTTCATCAGACACGGACAAGCTATATGACTGCGTGGGTAACGTGTTTGAACAATTTATTGATGTTCCCGAACGAGCAGCAATCAAAGCAATCATGCGAAAGTATAACGCAAAATGCAGCTGTATGAGCGGAAGCGGACCGAGTGTATTCGGAATTTTTGATGATGAAGAAAGTGCAAAAAAATGCACCGAAGAACTGAAAGAGAAATTTCCTCAAACATTTTTATGCAGCAGTAAGGAACAAGGCTGTGAGGTACTTGCGTACGGCTATGATGCGGGGTAGGTTGTGCCTGTTGGTAAGATTTAGTCCGCAGAGGAAGAATAATTAGGAATTATGAATTAGGAGTGAGGAGTTGCGGTCGCGGGTATGGATATCTGCGACTTCAACTTTTTTGCCGCAGAGGGAGAATGTAGCTGATTAGAATTTTTTATTTATAAATATGGATAAATTTTGCAGTCTTAACCTTATGTGTCAACATTGAATCTCACATTACAGCAAACATATTATTTTGATTTGCGTTTTAGTTAGATTCGTGAATATATTACGCTTTGACAAGGTGTGATTTTTTAATCGTACACAAAGTATACAAATTTTATGTAACCTTTTTCAATTTTGAAAAAACATAAACACTTCACATATTTTTTGTATACACTTATTCATCTTCGCGGTGAAATGCTAAATATCGTTGATATTCTTGTTCGCGACCACAACTCCTAATTCCTCACTCCTCATTCCTCATTTTTTTCCTTTGCGGGGAATTGCTTTACGACGGGCACAATCTTCCCCGCAATTACGCATTAAGCATTACGAATTACGCATTAAATAAATGTATCTTCATGCATAAATCAATGTAAAATTGAATATATATGCATAAATATACAAAATATATGCGGAAACACTTTACAAATACATGTTATTAATGTATAATACAATCAGTTATTTTAATTTCTATTGAGGTGTAACTTTTATGAAACATTTATTAAGACTTCAGGATTGGACAACAGAAGAAATCACACAAACGCTTGACCTTGCGGATAAGCTGAAATATGAAAAGAAAAACGGAATCGAGCACCATATTCTCAAAGGTAAGACCCTCGGCATGATTTTCCAAAAATCATCAACAAGAACCCGTGTTTCTTTTGAAGTAGGTATGTATGACCTTGGCGGCAGTGCATTGTTCCTTTCTTCAAGAGATTTGCAGATTGGCCGCGGTGAACCCGTTGAAGATACAGCACGCGTGCTCTCACGTTTTCTTGACTGCATAATGATTCGTACATTTGACCAGGAAGAAGTTGAAAAACTTGCTGAATACGGCTCAATCCCCATCATCAACGGCTTGACGGACTATTGTCATCCTTGTCAGGTGCTTGCCGATTTGCAGACTATCCGCGAACACAAAGGCTCACTTGAAGGTAAAAAACTTTGCTATATCGGCGATGGCAATAATATGGCAAACAGCCTTATTGCAGGTGGTATCAGAACAGGCATGAAAGTTGCAGTCGCCTGCCCGAAAACCTATCAGCCTGATGCTGAACTTATGGCATGGGCAAAGGAAAACGGCGACTTCACCTGCACTGATGATATTCTTGCCGCTGCAAAGGATGCAGATGTGCTTTACACTGATGTTTGGGCATCAATGGGTCAAGAGGGCGAAGCTGAGGAGAGAAAGAAAATTTTCAAAAACTATCAGATTAACGATGCTGTTATGGCAGTTGCAAAAAGCGACGCAATGGTACTGCATTGTCTGCCCGCTCACCGTGAAGAGGAAATCACCGCAAAAGTGTTCGAAGAGCATGCTAACGAAATTTTTGACGAAGCCGAAAACAGACTTCATGCACAAAAGGCAGTCCTCGTTAAGTGCATGACAGAGTAAACTAGTAGAGGGAAACTCTGAATTAATCAGAGCTTCCAAATAATAAAAATATAGAAAGGAAGCATCGTGGGCATGATGATGTTCACGATGTATGTTGATATGAAAAAAAGATATCTTGTCCTTGCAGACGGAACTGTGTTTGAGGGGATTGCTTTCGGTGCGGACTGTGAATGTGTCGGTGAACTTGTTTTCACAACAGGCATGGTAGGATACATCGAAACTCTCACCGACCCAAGTTACTGCGGTCAGATTGTTATTCAAACGTTCCCTATGATAGGCAATTACGGAGTTATAAGTGAAGATTTTGAGGGTCAGCCGCTTCTTAACGGCTATGTTGTGCGTGAAAAATGTGACTATCCGTCTAATTTCAGATGTGAATATGACCTTGACACTTTTTTGAAAAATTATTCGATTCCCGGTATCTACGGTGTTGACACGCGCGAACTTACGAATATCATCAGAGAACACGGTGTTATCAATGCCTCCTTGTGCGACCGTATCCCCGAAAATCTTGAGCCGATAAAGGAATATAAAGTCACAAACTCGGTTGAAACCGCAAGCACGAAGCAACCGGAAAAATATCCTGCTACTGTTGCGGCAAAGTATGAGGTCATTTTGATTGATTACGGCGCAAAAATGAACATTGTCCGTTCTCTTTGCGAGCGCGGCTGCAATGTAACTGTTGTACCGTTTAACACATCGGCTGAGGATATTCTCGGCATGAACCCCGACGGAATAATGCTTTCCAACGGGCCGGGAGACCCTGCCGACAATACATATTCAATCAAGCAAATCAAAAAGCTTTTGGGTAAAGTGCCGTTGTTTGGTATTTGTCTCGGACATCAGCTTACAGCACTTGCCGACGGAGGAAGAACAGTTAAACTTAAGTATGGTCACCGCGGAGCAAATCAGCCGTGTAAGAATCTTGCAACAGGCAGAACCTACATCACTAGTCAAAACCACGGCTATGCGGTAGTTGGTGATTCAACCGAACACGGTGTGGAAAGTTTCATCAATGCCAACGACGGCACAACAGAGGGTATGAACTATCCAACGTTTAATGCATTCACAGTGCAGTTTCATCCCGAAGCATGCGGCGGACCGCACGACACAAGTTTCTTGTTTGATAAATTCATTGATTTAATGGAGGAAAATAAAAATGCCTCTTTGTAAAGATATAAAAAAAGTTCTCGTCATAGGTTCGGGTCCTATCGTTATCGGACAGGCTGCCGAATTTGACTATGCAGGTGCTCAGGCTTGCCGTGTGCTAAAACAAGCCGGTGTAAATGTTGTGCTTGTTAACTCGAACCCTGCAACCATTATGACAGATAAGGCGCTTGCGGATGAAATCTATCTTGAACCGCTGACAAGCGAAACAGTAAAGCGCATTATAGATAAAGAAAAACCTGACAGTCTGCTTGCATCTCTCGGCGGTCAGATTGGTTTGACAATTGCAATGCAGCTTTCAAAAGAAGGCTTTCTTGAAAGCAGGGGAGTGCGGCTTCTCGGAACAAATGCTGAAGCGATTGATAAAGCTGAAGACAGACAGCTTTTCAAAGATACAATGAACGAAATCGGTCAGCCGATTATTCCGTCGGATATTGCAAACGATGTTGAAACTGCACTTGAAATTGCAGAAAAAATCGGTTATCCGATTATAGTTCGCCCTGCATTTACGCTCGGCGGTGGCGGCGGCGGTGTTGCCGAAAATGAAGATGAATTGAAAATAATCGCCAAAACAGGACTCGATGCTTCACCGATAACTCAGATTCTTGTTGAAAAATATATCATGGGTTGGAAAGAAATCGAGTTTGAAACTATGCGTGACAGCCTTGGCAATGTGATTGCGGTTTGCAGCATGGAAAACTTTGACCCTGTTGGTGTACACACGGGCGACAGTATAGTTGTTGCACCTGCACTGACGCTTGCTGATAAGGAGTATCAGATGCTCAGAAGTGCATCACTTGATATCATATCTTCTCTTGGTATAGTCGGCGGTTGTAACTGCCAGTTCGCGCTCAATCCGAACTCATTTGAATATGCGGTTATAGAAGTTAATCCGAGAGTATCACGTTCGTCCGCATTGGCAAGTAAAGCAACAGGCTATCCGATTGCGAAGATTACCACAAAAATTGCACTCGGCTATACACTTGACGAAATCACAAACGACATAACAGGCAAAACCTGCGCATGTTTTGAACCTGCGCTTGACTATGTTGTTGTCAAATTTCCGAAGTGGCCGTTTGATAAGTTCTATGGTTCAAGCAGAAAACTCGGCACACAGATGAAAGCCACAGGCGAGGTTATGTCAATCGGTCAGAGTTTTGAATCGGCAGTTATGAAAGCGGTTAGAGGTGCAGAAATTTCACTTGATACACTTAATGCAAGACCGCTCACTGTTGAACCGATTGAAGAACGTCTGAAACATGTTGACGACAGAAGAATGTTCACCGTTTTCGAGGCGCTTAAGTCAGGAATATCTGTTGAAAAGATAAGCAGTATTACAAGAATTGATAAGTGGTTCATTGCTAAGTTGAAAAATCTTGCCGATTTTGAAAATGAAATTGCAGGCAAGTCGATCACCAAAGAGCAATATCATCAGGCGAAACAGCTTGGATATACTGATAAAGCGCTTGCTTCGCTTTGCAGTTTTGATAAGGTGTGGCATGAATCGGCAAGCTATAAAATGGTTGACACCTGTGCGGCTGAATTCTACGCATCAACCCCTTATTTCTATTCATCATATGATAATGTCTGCGAATCAAAACGACACGTCCGTTCCGGTAAGCCAGTTGTTATGGTTCTCGGTTCGGGTCCTATCAGAATCGGTCAGGGCATTGAATTTGACTATTCTTCGGTTCACTGTGTATGGACGCTTAAAGAACTCGGATATGATGTAGTTATCGTGAACAATAACCCCGAAACGGTATCAACTGACTATGATACTGCGGACAGGCTTTACTTTGAGCCGCTGTGTGAAGAAGATGTTATGAACATTATTGAAATTGAAAATCCGATAGGTGTTGTTGTTGCTTTCGGCGGTCAGACGGCGATAAAGCTGACAAAATTCCTTGACGATAACGGAGTGCAGATTCTCGGAACGTCGCAGGATGGTATAGATACAGCAGAGGACAGAGAACGCTTTGATGCATTGCTTGAAAGATTTTCAATTCGCCGCCCGCAGGGATTCGGCGTCATGACACTTGAAGAGGCACTTGGTGCCGCCAACAAGCTGACTTACCCTGTTTTGCTGCGTCCGTCATATGTTATCGGCGGTCAGAATATGCAAATTGTTCACAATGATGTTGAAGTTGAGCGATACATGAGCAAAATTCTCTCAACAGGTATCGACAATCCTGTGCTTGTTGATAAATATATGTCAGGCACTGAGATTGAAGTTGATGTTATATCAGACGGTAAAGATGTTCTTATTCCGGGCATCATGCAGCATATTGAACGTGCAGGTGTACACAGCGGTGACTCAATCGCCGTTTACCCGCCGTTCAGCCTTTCCGATGCAATGACTAAAACGGTTATTGAATGTAGTGAAAAACTTGCCCTTTCGCTCGGCACAAAAGGTCTTGTAAATATTCAGTATTTGATTTATGAAAATGAACTTTATGTAATCGAAGTTAATCCGAGAGCGTCCAGAACGATACCGTATATCAGCAAGGTAACCGATGTTCCTATGGTAGATCTTGCAACAAGGGTTATGACCGGTTCAGCACTCGCAGATTTAGGCTATGGCACCGGACTTTATCAAGCACCGCCGTATTATGCGGTTAAAGTACCTGTATTCTCATTTGAAAAGTTGACTGATGTCAACAGCTATCTCGGACCCGAAATGAAGTCAACAGGTGAGGTTCTCGGTATCGGAAAGACTTTGAGTGAGGCATTGTTCAAGGGACTGACCTCGGCAGGTATAACAGTTAAAAGCAAAAAAGAAAAGGGGAATCTCGGAGCATTTGTGAGTGTTGATGAGCATGACCTTGATGAAATTGTGGATATTGCAAAGAAAATGGATGACCTGGGCGTAAAAATATTTGCAACAGAGGATACGGCGAATGCAATACGTAATCTCGGAATTGAGGTTAAAACGGTAAACGGAATTCACAACAGTGATGATTGCTTTAAACTTCTTGAAAGCGGAAATGTAGATTTCATCGTATATACAGGTGCATTGTTTGACCGCACTTTGGATGATTATATTGCACTTCACAGAAGAGCCTTGCAGCTTGGCATAGCATGTCTGACTTCTCTTGACACTGCCAATGCACTGCTTGACATCATGGCAAGCAATTATAATCAGCAGAATACTGAACTGATTGATATCAACAATATGAGAAGTCAGCGTGATGTTCTGCGTTTTTCAAAAATGCAGGGTACGGGCAACGACTATATTTTCATTGATAACCGTGACGGCAGTGTAACCTCGCCGGAGTCGCTTTGCATCACATTTTGTGACAGGCACTATGGCATAGGCGGCTGTGGTATCGTGCTGATTGAGAATTCAGATATTGCTGATGCTAAAATGCGTATTTTCAACCAAGACGGCAGTAACGGTCAGGTTGCAGGTAATGCGATACGTTGCGTTGCAAAGTATCTGTATGATAATGATATTGTGAAAAAAGAGCACATTACGGTTGAAACCGGTGCAGGAATCAAAAATCTTGATTTGTTTATCCGCGGCGGAAAGGTATCATCGGTTAAAGTTGGTATGGGAAAGGCAGATTTCACTTGCAAGTCGCTGCCATGCACTCTTGATGAAGATGAGCTTGTTAATTATCCGATAACCATAGGCAATGATGATTATAAAATCAGCTGTCTTAGTGTAGGCAACCCGCACTGTGTTGTTTTCAGAAATGACATTGATTCAATGAATCTTGATGAAATCGGACCGTTATTTGAAAATGCTGAAATCTTTCCTGAACGTATCAACACAGAATTCGTCAGGGTTGTAAACGGCAACACACTTAAAATGAGGGTATATGAACGTGGCAACGGAGAAACCACAGCTTGCGGAACAGGTGCATGTGCAGCGGTTGCAGCGGCAGTCAAAAACGGATTTTGCAAAGCAGGTGATGAAGTCACAGTTAAACTCAAAGGCGGCGATTTGCATATTATTTACACCGAAGAGGGTATAACGATGTCAGGTAACGCACAGTTGATATACAACGGTGAAGCTGAGTACTGAGTTTAAGGTGTAAAAAATTTACATCAGAAGGAAGTGGCATATCCTTAACGGAGAAAACGAAAACCGAATAGGATAAACAAAATGACAGTATGGTCGAAAGACTGTACTGTTATTTTTTATTTGCTTTTTACAGATAACTGTGATAAGTTATTTTGAACATTAAAAATCTACGCTAATCGACTTTAACATATTGCAAACAGCTTAATTTTATGATATACTACAAATGTACCGAAGTAACACTTTTAAATTGAGAGGTCAAAATGGTGGAAATAACTAACAGATGGTATTCTCTAAAAGAAATATGCGAATATCTTGGCGTAAGCAGAGATACAGTTTTCAAATGGATTGATAATAAAAATATGCCCGCACATAAAATGGGCAGACAATGGAAGTTCAAATTAGATGAAGTGGATAGTTGGATTAAATCCGGGGCTTCCGCCGACTGATGTTGTTTAAGTAGAAAGGCTTATATATGGGATTGTTTTCTAAACTCTTTAAAAAGAAGGAGCCAACGGCAAATATAGTTCAAGAGAATATGTCATTTGAGAGTCCAGAGTGCCAAAGTCTATGGGATTTAAAAGTTTTTATGGATGCCATATTATCACAAAACCGCTATGTAGCAAGAAGTGAATATCGTGCTAAATTGCTTGACGAAAAGAAAACCGTCGAGTATTTTGGTGTGCTTAAAAGTAGTGGATTGATGGAAACTTTTTGCAAAAATAACGGTATTTCTCTTGTTGCTGTCGAAAGTGCGCTATCAAAATATATGAATTTTGAAACTCTCGTTGATGAACATAATGAGGCTTTTATTCGCCGTGCAATGACCGAAGAGCAAACTTACTTGGATAATATACTCCAAAATGTCGATCCGCAAATCAACTTGGATGAAGATCAGCGCCGCGTTATTCTTACGGATGAGGATTATTGCCTCGTTATTGCCGGAGCGGGTGCAGGAAAAACTACTACTGTTGCGGCAAAGGTTAAATATTTAGTCGAGAAAAAAGGGATAGATTCTTCTCAGATTCTCGTTGTATCTTTTACTAACAAAGCAGTTCAAGAACTTCGAGACAAACTTAATAAAGATTTGGCGATTGATTGCCCTATTGCCACATTCCATTCGACCGGAAATGCAATACTTAGAAAGCAATCGTCTGAAAAACTCAACATTGTTGACTCATCAAAACTCTATTTTGTTTTGCAAGATTATTTCAAGAACTCAATTCTAAAAAACGAAAGCCTTGTTAATAACTTGATATTATTCTTTGCCTCATATTTTGACGCACCGTATGAGGGGGAAGATCTCAATAGTTTCTTCAATAAAATTGCGAAGTCCAATTTTTCTACAATGCGAAGCGATCTCGACGAGTTTAAAAAACAGGTTGTTGATATTCGTACAAAGAAGTCTGTAACTATTCAAAGCGAAATAATGCGCTCCCATCAGGAAGTTGAAATTGCGAATTTCCTTTATCTAAATAATATCGACTATGATTATGAGCCGATGTATCAGTATGATATTCTATTTTCCAAAAAGCTATATACTCCTGACTTTATTATTCGGCAAGGAGATAAGATAGCATATCTTGAGCATTTCGGTATTACACAAGATGGTAAAAATGACCGCTTTAGCGACGATCAGCTTGAAGACTATAAAAAAGCCATAAATGATAAAATCAATCTTCACAGACAGCACGGCACAAAACTTATCTATACCTTTTCACAGTATTCCGACCGAAGATCATTTTTAGAGCATTTACAAGAGGAATTGGAAAATAACGGTTTTGAGTTGCATCCTCGTTCAAACAAAGAAGTAATGGAAAAACTTGTATCGACAGAAGAAAACCGTTATATAAGAAAACTCGTCAATCTGATTTGTCGATTTATTACGAACTTTAAGACAAATGGATTTACGACGGATGAATTTAGCCGCATGTACCATTCTACGCAGAATGTACGTACAAGACTTTTCTTGGATATTTGCAATGATTGCTACTTGGAATACGAGCGTTATTTAAAGGAACACAACGCAGTTGACTTCGAGGATATGATAAATGAATCTGCACGGGTTCTCCGTGAAGTCAAGGAAATGAAGCAGAAACTTGATTTCAAGTATATTATCGTGGACGAGTACCAGGACATATCTCGTCAAAGATTTGATTTAGTGACAGCGTTGTCGGAAGTGACTGAAGCTAAGATCATTGCCGTAGGTGACGATTGGCAATCAATTTATGCTTTTAGCGGTTCCGATATAACGCTCTTTACGAAGTTTGAAGAGAAGATGGGGTATGCAAAACTCTTGAAGATTGTAAAGACATATCGTAACTCGCAGGAAGTGATTGATATTGCCGGCAACTTCATTCAGAAAAATGAAGCACAAATTTCAAAAGAACTGAAGTCTCCAAAAAATATCGTTGATCCTGTTATTATCTACACTTATGATGGAAGCCCTAAAAAACTAAATGCCGATAATAAAAGCGGTGCAAATTACGCCATTGCACATGCTGTCGAAGTTGCGCTTGAGCAGATCATTGAATTTAACAAGCAGGAAGGCAAATCCGAGGATGGTTCTATCTTATTACTCGGTAGGTTTGGATTCGATGGCGACAAGTTAGAAAAATCGGGTTTGTTTGAATACACTGATCGAGGAAGTAAACTCAAAAGCGTAAAATATCCGAAACTCAACATCACATTTATGACAGCTCACGCCTCGAAAGGCTTGGGATACGATAATGTTATCGTTGTAAATGGACGCAATGAAACATACGGTTTTCCCTCAAAAATTGAAGATGATCCCGTTCTTGCGTTTGTAATCAAGGGTGATCGCTCCATTGATTATGCAGAAGAGCGCCGCTTGTTTTACGTTGCAATGACAAGAACTAAAAATCGTGTTTATTTTATAGCTCCGGAACAGAACCCTTCTGAATTTTTGCTTGAAATAAAGCGTGATTACAAAAATGTTGTTCTTCGTGGTAATTGGAGTGAGGAGCCACCGCAAAATAATATTGCAAAGAAAACTTGTCCTATTTGTGGATATCCTATGCAATTCCGCTATAAAAACGCTTATGGATTACGGTTGTTTATTTGCACCAATGAACCGGAAATCTGCGGATTTATGACTAATGAGTATAAAGCCGGAAAACTCTCCATTCTTAAATGCGATCAGTGCAGAGACGGCTATCTTATTGTCAAACCCGGAAAAGAAAATAGCTATTTCCTTGGCTGTACCAATTATAAAAAAGATGGTACTGGATGTGGAAGATTTATTACGCCCAAATACTATTATGAAATGTTCAAGATGGATCCAGAACCAGTGCCTGCAAAAGAGTTTATATCTGCAACGGCTAAAATCCCGACACGAATTCAAGTTGCAACGACTCAGCCACAATACGAACAAAACAATGTCATAAAGAAGGCAACTATTAAATCGGTTATGTTTGAAGAAAGCGATCTAAATGATATAATTTATACTGTTTTACAATGTCTCTCTCATATCAGCGAAAAGAGGTATTATGGCATAAACATTTTAGCAGATGTTCTTCGCGGTGCTAACAGCAAACGTATTGCAGATGCAGGATTGGACAAGCTGCCAGAGTATGGAAAACTTAGACAAGTTAGCCGTGATAATTTAATTGTCATTATTGAATGGTTGATCGAAAACCATTTTGTATTAAAGACAAAACATCCTACATACCCCGTACTTCATCCAACTTATGAGGGGATGCATTATGATGAAATCATCACAGTGAATAAGCTGAAAAAACTGCTGAACATTTTGCAGGAAAGATAGGTTGAACTATGGACAAATTACAAGTAATTCAAAGAGCTAAATCTTATATGGATATGCTTGCTAAAGGTATTGATCCCATAAGCGGTGAATTGGTGGAAAATGATTCTACTTTGCAGCAGGAGCGATTGCAGAAATGTTTTTCGTTTGTATCTGAAATTCTTGATGAAATTATAAAGACTAACGGAATTGTAACGCTGCCTGCAACAGAATTTTCCCAGGGATATGTTGTTGTGAAAAAGAAAGCTGTGTTTTCAATAAACAAACAGCAAAGAAGTGGTATACGAATTACGAGCAATCCAATTCTGCCATCGTTTTTTCTAAAAAACATAAATTCAGTGGTAGATACTGAAACGATGGAAAAGCTGTCACTCACAACAGTTAATAAATGGCTTTTACAACGAGAATATCTGAGCGAATCAAAAGTACCTACTGTAATTAACAAAACTGTAAAGATTGTCACACCGCTTTCTGCTCAAATAGGTATTATTGAGCAAACTGTTGTAGATTCAAAAACCGGCGAGGCAAAACAACAAATTCTTTTCTCACGACAAGCTCAAGAGTTCATATTGGATAACATCAAATCAATTATTGCTTAATTTTCCTGTTCAAAACTGAACGTGAGTGTTTATCCGCAAAATTGAGGTGTACGAAAAGCTCGAAAAGTATTCACGTACCTGCGGCAATCCCATTGTTATCCACTATGCGTTCCAACTACCCGAACAAAACGGAATGCCTGCAATCGAAAAAGTAATGCCGTTACCGCAAATACCTGCATAAACAGCAATACCCGGAAGGCATAAGGCCTTCCGGGTACATACCAACCACCAATTCTCCGTTAAGAACATCACGGAAAGTTGGATAGATTTTATCAATTTTTTATTCAAAAGTTATAAGAAGTGCCTATCAAGTTTTATGGTATTACTTGATAGGTGCTAATTTATTTGATTTTGTTGAGATGAAATGATGAGTATGAATTTAAGCTTGGTGTGTGATGATTTGGGAAGTATGTTATCGTGAAACGCATGAAGCTGAATATATCGCAAGCAAAAATGGCAGAACTGCTTGAAATGTCTGAGCGGTCATATGCTGATATCGAAAGCGGAAAATCATGTTGCAGTGCGGTGACGTTGGTTTTATATCTGATTTATTGCTGTGATGATGTGCCGAGATTTCTTGATGAGTTGAAAGCAAAGTTTGAACAGGCTGATGTGGATGCGGCTTGATTTGTATGTATGAAAATTGCCCCACGTGTGTGGGTCTTGGGGTGTTATTGTATCATTTAGTATTGTTTTGTATTGTTGACGGGTTGCTGACGCTGTAAGAGAGAAATACAGACGTGGTGCGGATTGTCGAGTGTAAATTTCTTAAGATTTTCTTAAGTTTCTTACAAATTTCGGTCATCTATTGACCGAAATGTTTTTTTGTAGTATGTTCTTACTATAGCAAGAGAAAGGACATATAGATATGAAAAAACACGGAAAAATGAAAAAGATACTTCTATCAATTATCATCGCTATTATAGCAGTAGGCATTTATGCACTTAGCGTTAATTTTTATATAATCGGCTCGGCGAAAAGTAAAATCATGACAGCTGAAGAAACTGCACAGCTTGGCGATATAGACTGTGTTTTGGTTCTCGGCTGCGGAGTCAAAGCTGACGGCACACCATCACATATGCTTTATGAAAGGTTGAAAACAGGCGCTGATGTGTTTGAAAAATCGAACAGTAAAACACTTTTATTGACCGGTGACAACAGTGGGGAAAGATATAATGAACTTGCCGTTATGAAAAGTGAAAGTATAAAAAACGGTGTCGATGAAGCTGATATGACAATTGATGATTTTGGTTTTTCCACATACGAGAGTCTGTATAACGCAAAGACTAAATACAATGTAAAACGAATCATAATTATCACACAATCCTATCATATGCCTAGAGCACTGTATATCGCAAAAACACTTGGTATCGAGGCATATGGAGTTAATGCATGGCTGCCGCTGTATCCTGCACAGGTCATTTGGTCAACCAGGGAAGTGCTTGCACGGAATAAAGACTTCCTTAAATGTATTGCCGACGGAATTTGAGAGGGGATGTATAACAGATGAATACAAATACGAAAAGAGTAGCGTTGCTGATTGTCACGATAATTTATATAATGGGTATAGTTTACTCACTGAATGTTTTTATAATCACTCATAAGATTGATATTGAACAGATTGATGAAATCAAACATGAAAATATGACGGCAGCTTATCCGGATAAATACTTTGTTGTAAAAGACGAGAGTTTCAACGGTTTTTATGATGGTTTTGAATATCTCTCAAGGTTACTTCCTGATTATGACAAAGAAAAGCTTGATACAGATAATTACACCTATTTTGTTTCACTTAGCCGAAAAATTAATTTAATAAAATATAATGGTAGTAACTGTAAAGCAAGAACATACCTTGGCTTTCCGGAAACATATTCAGCAATTATAGATTGTGACGAAACGATGGACGAAACTATCAGAATCTATCGAATGAGAAAGATTAACATTGATTTTGATTATCATTCCGGAGAAGATGCACCTGATAAATCAGTTGGTCAGTCATATCTTCGAGCATATTTGATTGACATTGCAGTCATAACGCTAATTTATTGGGGTTGTGTGTTGATGATTTTTAAGATAATTCAAAGAAGAAAAATAACAACTAATAGGAGATGACATCATGAAAAAATCAGTAGTATTTATTTTGATCCTCGCAGTAGTTTTAACAGCAGGTTTTACAATTGCGTCAGCATTGCTTGTGATTGACGGTGGCGGTATTGATTTCGCGGCAAAAACAAGTGACTGCGTTATAAATTTAGGTAAAAGCGAGAAATTCAATGATGGCGAACTTGATAATGCATGCAGGGCAGTCAAGAAATATTTCAGAACATTCAACGATTGCAGTCTTTTGACGATTGAATATGACGAAACAGAAAGCAATTCGATTATTGAAGAGTATCTAAAGTCCGATAGTACGATAATTACTTCAGCTGAAAATTCAATTATTCTCACATCATCTTTTGAGGCTTTAACCGACTATGCAGGCAAGGGAAGCTTCAATAAGGGTGAGATCGACGGCTGGAGATGGATATTGACACGCAACAGTGCAAATGGAAAATGGCATGTAAAAGGTTGCGGATACTAATATTGTTTCAGTCCATTCTTAACCAAATATAGAAGAACACGATAGGTCGCTATATGCAATCTGTCGTGTTCTTGTTTCAGTGTTTGTTTTTAAAGTTCAGAACAATACTCAATTTCTTCAATAGGTCCGCTAAGTTCCTTTTTCTTAATCGGGAACGGCTTGCTCAAATCTTTTATATACGAAGCGAGGAACAACTTTTTAAATGCAGTGCTTAGCTGATAGCTTGAAAGCAAGTCGATAACCTGTTCTTTTTTGCTGCGGTTCTTTCTTGCAGTAATGCTCTTGAATTCAATTTGAATCTCACTTTTTGGTGCAACAGTGCTCAATGTGATGACGGTTTTGTCATTATCGTTGCGAATGTCAACATTTTTCTTTCTGCCGTTTGCTTTCACGATGATTGATTCTGCTTTGACAATATCTTCAAAAATCAATTCATAGTCACGCTTTTCCGGGATAATGTTTAAATCACCCTCAGCTTTGCAAATGGTAAAATATACATCTCTGCCGCACTCTTTGATTTTGAACTTAGTAATTGCAGACTCGCCATCTTTGAATTTCATGCTTTCGCCGTCATCCTCATAAAGTTCAAATTCGCTTGTACCTCTGTAGATTCTCAACTTCATACTTTGCGGATTTTTGCAATCGTTGTTTCTGTCATTAGCAGAAAGCGGAATTATAGCACCCTCTTTTGCAAGAACAGGCAAACTTTCTATTCCGCGATACATTGTAATTGTTTTTCCACCCTCGTATATTCTGCCGTTATAAATGTCAGTCCATCTTCCTTTTGGCAGCCAAACATTTGTTGCGGCAAGATTTGTTGTCTTGCTCATCGGACTTGTGACAGGGACAACGAGCAATTCGCTGCCAAAGAAATATTCGTTTTTGATTTCATAAGCAGATTTTTCATCAGGATATGAATAATAAACAGGCTCACACAGGGCAATCCCATCTGCATTGGTGCGATGGTTCATCGAATAGATATAAGGTATCATTGCATGTCTTTCACGCATTGCATTGATTGCCGCACTGCTTGCTGCAAAATCATATTTCCACGGCTCTTTACCCATGAATTCATCTTTGGTTGAATGAAGCCGCATAATCGGACTGTACTCACCGAATTGTACCCATCGTGCATATAATTCATCATTTCTGCTGCCGAGCTGATGTCCGCCGATGTCATGGCTCCACCATGTATAACCAACATTAGCGGCAGTTATTGTGAAGTACGGCTGAAAATCAAGGCTCTTCCATGTGATTATAGTGTCACCGGAAAAACCGAGAGGATAGCGGTGAGAGCCTACATTTGCAAATCGAGAAAGAATCAGCGGCCGCTTGTTATCGCCGTTCATTGCGAGGGTGTGATAATGGTTAAGTGCCCACAGCGGATCAAGGCCTTTGATTTTTGTTGTTTTCTCCTGCTGCCAGTCTATCCACCAGAAGTCAACACCTTCGTTTTCATATGGCTTGTGAAGAACATTGAAATACGCATCAATAAAATTCGGGTCTGTGATATCAAACGGTATTGGCTTTTTGGTTTCAGGATCAATGCCCATTTTTTCTGCCATCTCAGCATACATGTCCTCAAACGGGCGCACACCTTGAGCAGGGTGCAGATTCAGCGTTACTTTGAATCCATTCTCCTGAAGCCATCTCAGCATACCTTTGTAATCAGGAAACAAGTCTGTATTCCAGCTATAACCGGTCCAGCCTTTGCTTTGAAACAGTTCAAGAAAATTATCAAGCGGTAATCCATGCTTTTCAAAAGCAGTGTTTTCCTTGCCGAAACGTTCATCAATATTAACCCAGTGCCAATCCATATCGATTGTTGCAACAGTGATTGGGATTTGTCGTCTGATGAAGTTTCTCATTAAATCAACATATTCCTGTTGAGAGTAGTCTTTATATCTGCTCCACCAGTTACCGAGGCAATATCGCGGAACAAGCGGAACTTCACCGGAAAGCTTGAAAAAGTCCGAAAGGCAGCCGCGATAATCGTGACCGTAGGCGAGAAAATATTCATCACGGCATGCTCGTCTTTCTTTGATCGTGCCGTTTTCTGCTAAAAGAACTGACTTGCTGTCATCAATAACAGCAACACCATTTCGGCTGATAAGACCATCACCGAGAGGTATTGAGCCGTTCACCATATCCAGAGTGCGGTAAGTTCCTTTAAGATTTCCTTTTTTGAAGTCCGTGACCGTTTCACCGTTTTTGAGGGTAACGGAAAGCATTTTTTTCTTTGCAATGTCGTATGTGAACACTGTGTCACGAGTTCCTATTTTGATAATACTATTGTTTTCGATTATTTTAAACTCAGGGGCATCAAAATTTCTGCACAGTACAGCCTGTGTTGGTTCATCGGTAAATTTTCTTTCTTTATCGAATTCAACACGCAAAAGCCTTGACGTTAAAATCGAAAAGCGAAAATTGTTTTTGGTAAAAATATACTTCTCATCTGTTTTGCTGAGTGCATTTATGCCAAAGCTTTTTTTGAAGTATGCTGATGGTTCTTTCATCGTATTTTCCTCCAATAATTATATATGATAAAAGTATATAGTATTTTGCTTTTTAAATCAACAATAGTCGCTCATTTTGGCAAAAACAGACAAAAAATACTTCTCTTTTTCTACATATTCGCACCGAAAGCAGACATTCAGTTTCATAAAATATATGGAAAATTTATTTTTTTTGTGTTAAAATATATTAAATACGACCGCATGTGGGTCGTCTTATGTTTTCTGTTCAACGGGGGGTTGAAAATGAATATTATAATTGTCGGTTGCGGAAAGGTTGGCTCTGCTCTTGCAGAACAGCTTGATGCTGAGGGTCACGATATAACAGTTATCGACACCAATCCGGATGCAATAAGACGTGTGACAGATGTTGCCGATGTCATGGGTATCGAGGGCAACGGCCTTGTTCATATGATCCAGGAAGAGGCAGGAATAAAATATGCGGACATGTTTATTGCGATGACAGCGTCTGATGAAATGAATCTTCTTTGTTGTCTTATTGCAAAAAAAGCATCGTCATGCAGAACGATAGCACGTGTCAGAAACCCTGATTTTATCAGTGAAAGAGGTTTTATAAAAGAAAAACTCGGCATATCAATGATTATTAACCCCGAACTTGAGGCTGCATCCGAAATGGCAAGATTGTTTTCCATTCCGTCCGCAATTGAGGTTGATACTTTCGCCAGAGGAAGAATAGAACTTCTTAAAACCAAGCTTCCGGAGTGGTCGCCGATTGTCGGCAAGCAGATTAAAGATGCTCTCGGTAAACTGTCGGGTAAAATGCTTATCTGTGCAATTGAAAGAGATTCGCAGGTAATAATACCGACAGGCGATACCTATCTTAACGCAGGCGACAAAATATCATTTGTTACCACCCATAAAGCAAGATCGTCATTTTTCAAAAAAGCCGGTATTGATAATGACCATATCAAGTCTATTATAATTGTCGGCGGCGGAAAGATAACCTATTATCTTGTTAAAAAATTGTCTGATTACGGCTTTAAAGTTAAGATAATTGAAAAAGACAGAAAGCACTGCGAATATCTTAATTCGATTTTTCCAAGCAATGTTGTTATTATTAACGGTGACGGCAGTGATCAGCGACTGTTGCATGAAGAAGGAATCAGCAGTGCGGATGGTTTTGCATCAATCACAGATATTGACGAAGAGAACATCATGCTTTCATTGTATGTCGGTTCTAACTATAAAGCAAAAACCGTCACAAAAATTAACAAACTGAACTTTGAGGGTATCATTGACCGTCTTACAATAGGCTCGGTAATCTATCCTAAAAATATCACCGCTGAAATGATTATCAGCTATGTACGTGCCCTTGAAAACACAACGGGCAGTAATGTTCAGACTCTTTATAATATCGTTGGCGGACGCGCACAGGCTTTGGAATTTAACGTACGCTCACAAAGTGCTGTTGTCGGAGTTCCGCTTTGTAATCTTAAACTTCGTGATAATTTGTTGCTTTGCTGTATCAGCCGCGGCGGCAAAATAATTGTTCCGAGCGGACAGGATGTTATTCAAATCGGTGACACCGTTGTGGTCGTCACAACAAGTAAGGGACTTAATGACTTAAAGGATATTCTTGCGTGAGGCGAAAAAATTAATGAACTATTTTATGATTCTATACCTCTTCGGTTGGGTAATGGAAATAACAGCAGCGTTTTTGTCGCTGCCGATGCTTGTAGGTTTGTTTTACGGTGAGTCTGAATGGAAAGCATATGCCGTTGTGGCTGTTATTGCGCTTGTTGTTGGATTGATTTTCACCGTGAAGAAGCCGCGAAGAACCGTTTTTTATGCAAAAGACGGCTTTGTTACGGTAGCAGTTTGTTGGATAACGCTCAGCCTTGTAGGTGCGCTTCCGATGGTTATTTCGGGTGAAATTCCGTTTTACCTGGATGCGGTTTTTGAGGTAACTTCCGGTTTTACAACAACAGGTGCAACGATTCTGACAAATGTTGAGGCACTGTCACATGCATCGCTTTTGTGGCGAAGTCTTACTCATTGGATAGGCGGTATGGGTGTTCTTGTTTTCCTGCTTGCAATAATCCCACTCACCGGCGGACATATAATGCAGCTCATGAGGGCGGAAAGTCCCGGACCGTCAGTCGGAAAATTTGTTCCGAGAATCAGACAGACTGCATTTATTCTTTACTCGATATATTTTATTCTGACGCTTCTTGAACTTATCCTGCTTCTTGCAGGCGGTATGCCGTGGTTTGATTCACTCACAACTGCGCTCGGTACAGCAGGTACAGGTGGTTTTTCAATCAGAAATGCAAGCATGGCATTTTATCAGAGTAATTATCTTCAAACTGTCGTGACAGTGTTCATGATTTTGTTTGGTGTGAATTTCAATATTTATTACCTTCTGCTTTTGAAAAAATTCAAGCAGGTGCTCAAAAGTGAAGAGTTGAGATGGTATCTCGGAATAATAGCTTTCGCTGTCATTTGTATAACGCTGAATATTCGCAATACTGTTTATTATGCAGGAAGTCTATATGGCTCATTTCATGACGCGGCGTTTTCCGTTGCGTCGGTCATTTCAACAACGGGATTCTGCACGGCTGATTTTGATAAATGGCCGCAGCTTTCAAAATTTATCCTTTTGATATTGATGTTTATCGGTGCGAGTGCAGGCAGTACGGGCGGCGGTATGAAAGTATCAAGATTGATTCTTTTGGTTAAAAGTTCGCTTCGCGAAATCGGTTCGGTGGTGCATCCGAGAGGAGTTAACGTTGTTAAACTTGATAAAAAACGAGTTGATCATGAATCACTCAAGGGAACAACTTCGTTTTTTGTTATAAGTATGATTGTTTTTGTTTTGTCAACGTTTGTTATAAGTTGCAACGGCTTTGACATGACAACTTCAATATCCGCTGTTGCGGCAACCATGAACAATATAGGACCCGGCTTCGGTCTGGTAGGTCCAACGGGAAATTTCAGTATCTTCTCGCCGCTGTCAAAAATAGTACTTATCTTTGACATGCTCGCAGGCAGACTTGAGTTTTTCCCAATGCTTGTTTTGCTTGCTCCGTCAACGTGGAAAGAAAGTTTCAGTGCACTGAAAAGGAGAATAATATGGATGAGAAAAAGTATGTACCAAAAAATGAAGCGGTAATTTATTCAGTTGCCGCACTCGGTCAGGGACTTGTGTATAGCTGCATGTCGAGTTACATAACAGACTATTACATGAACGTTCTCGGACTTAACGCAATGTTCGTTATCCTGCTCATGCTTTTTGCAAGAGTATGGGATGCAATCAACGACCCGATGATGGGTATGATAATCGACCGACATCAGACAAAAAAGGGTAGGCTCATTCCGTATCCCGTTATAACCGCATTGCCGATTGCGATACTCACAATTTTGATGTTTGTTAAGCCACTCGGATTCGATACACAAAACAAAACCATCGGTCTTTATGTGTATGTTGCGGCGGTTTATGTGATTTGGGGAATGGTTTATACCTCCAGTGACGTTCCGTTTTGGAGTATGCCGAACCTTATGACACCCAATCCGAAAGAGCGTGGAAACATTATTTCCTATGGTCGTACAGTTGGCGGTGTCGGCTCGGCTGTTACGGTTGTTCTTCCGATTATTGTCGGCTTCATTCTTGCTAACAACCCGAATGCAGATACATTAAAGTATGCTATCATGGCAATTTCGATGTCACTTATCGGCATGCCGCTGTTTGCAATATCATCATTTAAGGTTAAGGAAAGGATCACTCTTCCTAATGCTCAGAAAAGAGCACCGGGAGAGCCGTCAACGCTTTCAAGAATCTTCCATTGTAAGCCGCTTTTGCTTGTTGTTATTTCCGGTATTCTCAGCTTTGGCCGCTATATGCTTCAGGCAGCTGCTCCTCACGTTGCACGTTATGCAGGCTTCTATATTGGGATTGACCCTGCAACCGCAACGGTTAAAGATATCAACTCGAACATTTCAACCGTTCAGCTGATTATCCAGGTTTGTGCAGCAGTTGGTATGTTCGGCTCAATGCTCTTTATGCCGAAGTTATTTAAAAAGTTTGAATATAGATCTCTTATGATCGTTTCATGTCTTGTCGGTTTCGGATCAAGCATTTTCACATTGATCATCGGCTGGTTCACACGCAACTTGTTTATCTGTATTCCGTTCATGATTATCTCAAGCATACCGCTCGGTGTTATCAATGTTGTTTCGGGTGCAATGGTTTGTGACTGCCTTGACTATATGGAATGGAAAACAGGGCACAGAGATACCGCCCTCGGCTCCGCATGCCAGTCATTTGTTAACAAACTTGGCAATGCTCTTGCAACAGTTGCGATTATTGCAATGTATATGATTGTAAGTATAGACATTAATAAAATGAATTCAGGCTCTGGTGAAGCAATCGTTAACATCGCACGCAACCTCACAACAAGCCAAAACTTCGCAATGTTCTCGCTTGTTACAATTGTTCCGGGTATTAGCTTGCTGCTCACAGCACTTCCGCTGTTCTTCTATGACATAGTCGGCGATAAGAAAAAGAAGATCACAGAAGAACTTGCGGTTATGAGAACGGAACGTGGCGTTATCGTTGATGCCTGATATTTGAATTAATATATAATAGTTGTAATCTGCCTTTAATTTTTAACGGCAGATTACGGCTCTTCCTTCCTGCTTTGCTGCGGCAGGGGTTCAAGTGAATATATTTTGCAGCAGAAAGGTTTGACAAAAATGGTATTTGTTCCTGTCGTATTCGGTTTGATTTTTCTTATTATCTTTATTGTAAGATGTAAGGATAAAAGAAGCGTTTCGGGTGTATACACCAAAAATTCAACAAGCATGATGTTCCTTCTGACGGCAGTTATGGCTTGTTATCAGAACCCTGCTCAGTGGAAATACGGTCTTTTCATCACAGTAGGTCTTGTTTTCGGAATGTTGGGTGATATTTACCTTGATCTCAAGTGGGTATATCCGGATGATATGAAAAAGTATCTCGAATATGGTTTTATCTGCTTCGGATTCGGACATATGTTCTATATTCCTGCAATCGCAAAAGCAGCACAGCTGACAATTGTTCAGATTATTATTGCAGCCGTAATCGGTATCGTTGTTGCAGTCGGAAATCTTCTTCTTGAAAAGCCGATGAAACAAAAATTCGGCGAATTCAAACTGATAGTATCTCTTTACAGTTTTATTCTTGCAACTATGGTTGCAACGGCTGTTATTTCAGCTATCGTAACTGCTCAGGCAGCGTTTATCATTCTTGCAGTCGGTGCAATTTTGTTCATCATTTCAGATTTGATTCTTTCGCCGATGTATTTCGGCGAGGGTAAAAATACACCGCTCAATTTTATTCTCAATCATGTAACTTATTACGCAGGTCAGTTCCTGATTGCTCTTTCAATCTATTTCATGGCGGCAACTCCGATTGCGTAATAGCTATTTGTTAAGGGGATATTTATATGACAGTTGCAATCGTTTTCACCATTATAACAATCGTCAGTTTCTTTTTTACAGCATTGGGAACGACGATTGGTTGGATATTTACCTATGAGTTCGAAAATTTGACTGATATTCAAAACTTTATTGTGGTATATCATCTTTCAATAGCAAGCGGGATTTTCGTTTTGATTCTTGTTATTATGCTCATTGTTCTGATAAAGAGTGATTCAGATTTTTTCGTCACAAGCCGTTTTGTTGCGTCATTCGTTATTATAGCTGTCGTTTGCAGTATAATTGCGGCAGTTCCGATTGTACAAAGCCGCGGTATTGCCGAATGTGAGAATTAC
This sequence comes from Ruminococcus sp., assembly GCA_023665555.1. Lineage (GTDB taxonomy): Bacteria > Bacillota > Clostridia > Oscillospirales > Acutalibacteraceae > UBA6857. The sequence goes on along the minus strand of JAMPDR010000006.1, from coordinate 16,112 downwards.
TATTCGGAAAACGAACCTGATAAAGGTGAAAAGTATAAAGCCTATCTTCCATATTATGATGAGGTAGAGAAGCATGATGAAGAATCAACTGAGGTTGAAGTTCACAAATACAAATCAAACGAATTTACTTATAACAGTTATTTTGTCATTTCGTTTAATGAGGAGTCGTCATCATACTGCAAATATTTATCTACATATTATGAGTCAGACAGCCTGATTTTGAAAAAGCTTTATCAAAGTGATAATATTTTCGATCGTGATGTTGATGATTACGGTTGGAGCGAAATTGAAAACTACGCAAAAAATATTAATGATACCGAGAATTACAAGCTCTATGTCTGCGAATATGAAGATGTGTTTGAGAATTCATACAACGTTATTATCGAAGGTTCAGACTATCGCTATGATGCTAAATTTGTTTATGATGAGCAAAACGGTGATGTTGATTTAAATGATTTTATCAAAATATCAGTTGAACAGTTTAAACTGTTAAGACAAGATAACGCATAAATTCAATAAGACAAAGCCGACGCTGAGATTACCAGTGTCGGCTTCTTTATTTATGTAATTTTATATCAGTTGAACTTTGCGCTCGCCGTTTTCGGTTTTGAAGAAGAACTCGCTATAATTATCGGTATCAAATATTTCAAGCAGTTCTCTCATATTCCAAATTAAATTTACCGTTGGAATATCTCTTCTCTCTAGCCAGAAAACCTCTCCTTCATCGGAACTTTTTAGTTCACCTGCAAACTCAATTGCTTTATAAAGCATTACAATGTATCTTGTGCCATCCTGCGTTATCCAATCTTTAACTCCGCATAGCTTTGGATTGAGAATGGTTAAACCGGTTTCTTCTTTGATTTCTCTTATTATTGAGTCATTCAACGATTCGTGCGGTTCAACGTGTCCTCCCGGAAACACAAGACCGCCATTATATTTTGTGCCGACTTTTTCTTGAACAAGGACTTTATCTCCGTCACAAACTAAGCACATGTTTGTTAATTCAACTTCGGTCTTTCTGTTCACCGTTTCAACCTCCGAATTTATTCTTTCCAAAACTTTCTGTCAAGGCTTCTGTATTGAACGGCTTCAGTGATATGTTCGAGTTCAATATTTTCGCTTGCATCAAGGTCGGCGATAGTTCTTGCCACGCGAAGAATTTTGTCGTAGGCTCTTGCGGAAAGACCGAGGGCTTCAAAGCTGCGTTCAAGCATGTTTTTTGATTTTTCATCAAGAACACAGAATTTACGTGTCATTGCAGGGGTCATTTTTCCGTTGCATGTCACATTTGTTCCTGCGAATCTTTTTCGTTGAATCTCTCTTGCGGCATCGACCCTTTTCTTGATGTCTGCCGACTTTTCGCCCGGTTCATCATCAGATAATTTCTTAAAATCGACCTGCGGCACTTCGATATGTATATCAAGTCGGTCGAGTAGCGGGCCGCTGACTTTCGCAAGATACTTTGCCGGCGCACCGTTTGGACATGTACATTTACGCGTTGGATGGCCGTAATATCCGCACGGACATGGATTCATTGCACAAACAAGAATAGTTTCACATGGATAGGTTAGTGTGCCCGAAACTCTGGCGATGGTGATTTGCCCATCCTCCATAGGTTGGCGCATTACTTCCATTGATGAACGCGGGAATTCGGGGAGTTCATCAAGAAAAAGTACACCGTGGTGAGCAAGGCTTAGTTCACCGGGCTTCGGTATGCGTCCGCCACCCGCAAGTCCTGCTGATGAAATTGTGTGATGCGGAGCACGGAAGGGACGGGATTTTATCAGTGAAATGTTATCTCCGAGCATACCTGCAATAGAATAAATTTTAGTTGTTTCCAGGCTTTCCTCAAATGACATGTCAGGCAAAATAGAGGGTATTCTTTTAGCAAGCATGCTTTTGCCTGATCCCGGAGGGCCTATCATCAATGTATTGTGTCCGCCGGCGGCTGCTATTTCAAGTGCACGCTTAACTTGATACTGACCTTTAACATCGGCAAAATCAAATAAATATTCCTGCGGTGTTTCATATTCGCCATAAAATTTGCTGTCGGCAGGTCTAATCTTTTCTTTTCCGCGTAAATGAGCAATAAGTTGCGCAACATCTTTAACGGGATAAATTTCAATGCCCTTAACTATGTAGCTTTCACTGGCATTTTCAAGCGGTACAAACATTCTTTTGATGCCGCTCTCCTGCGCATGGATAACCATAGGAAGTGCACCGTTAACGCGTCTGACTTTTCCGCTGAGTGAAAGTTCGCCGATAAAAGCACAGTCGGAAACATCAGCCTGTAACTGTCCGGATGCCAGCATAAGTGCAATGAGAATAGGCAAATCATAAACAGGTCCTTCTTTCTTGCGGTCAGCAGGGGAAAGGTTGACTGTGATTCTTGACACAGGATAAATAAATCTGCTGTTCTTCATTGCGGCTCGTACACGGTCGCGCGATTCACTTACGGCCGCATCAGGCAGACCCACTATATCGAACCTTGGAAGTCCGTTTTCAAGTGCGGCTTCAACTCCGACCGAATAGGTATTCATGCCGAAAAGTCCAATGCTGTTGACTTTAGCGAACATAATATCACTCCAATTGACAAAATTTACCGTATTATTATACCACTCATTTGCTATGATTGCAAAATATTTTGCTGCCAATATTCAGCAGAATGTTAATAAAAGGTGAATAATACTTGAATTTTTTATTTGCATGTGGTAGAATAATCTTAACAAAATATTATAGGAGGAAATTGACATGCTTGATATTTTCAAAAAAGAAGAAGAAGAGCCGAAGATGTCGCAAGAAGAAATTGTTGGTCTTGTTGCATTGTTCGTTTCTTTGTATAGAAAGTTCATTGAATACATCGTTTCACTTTTTACAAAATAATTTTGTTGAGCCTTCGATTATGCCGAAGGCTCTTTTTTTGTAAAATAAAAGAACGCCGATCTGTTCGGCGTTCTTAATTTTTTGTTTTTCAGATTATGCTTTCTTTTTAGCCTTTTTCTCTTTAACAATCGGCATTTCATCCTCGGTAATAGCACCGATTGAAATCGCATATTCACGCTGTAATTCATCAGTCGGAATATATTTGCCGTCTTTTTCACCGAGCGGTGTTTTTGCGACGATGATGTCAATGATGAATACCGCTACGAAAAGAATTGCTCCTATGATAATGCCCCAGCCGTATGAACTTGATGCTGTGCCAAGTCCCGCTACTGCATATTCTGCCGCGAATTTTGAGAGAATGAACGGCGACAAAGCATAAAATGGAATGGACAGAGCGTGGAGTATAGCGCTGATCGGACTGGCAGGCTTTTTGAAGTTAATCGGAATCAAAAAGAAAGCAATAACTGCAAGCAATAGACTTAGGAAAAGGGAAGCGAGCGACAGTAATCCGAAAATTCCGGCTGTTTTTGTGTCCGCATTTGAAAGCATACCTGTCAATTCACCAAAATTCAGCTTGCTTGTGAAAAGTGAAATCAGGCTGATTCCTTTCAGTGCGGTTTCTTCACCTGCAGCTGTTGTTACAGTGAGATTCGCAAGTGGAATAACGTAGCCGACAATCGGCAGAAATGAGAGTGCAAGCCTTGCGATACGTAGCGGTGTTCCGATAGCTGCAAATTTAATTTTATTAAGCTTTGAATACAATTTGAAGAATGATTCTTCTCTTATCAATGCATCCTCAGCGAGTCTGCCTTCCCAGTTATAATTCGGAATATTAGCGTGGCAGTCAGGACACTCTGCTTTGATATTCCAGATATGTAATTTTCTGTTACAGTTTGGACATTTAGCCATAAGACAAGCCTCCGTAAAATAAACTATATATAGTATTTTACGGATTTATTCCTTATATGTCAAGATGAAATTAACTTTTTTTATGCATTTTGTTGTTGTGAATTACTAAATAGATGAATTAATTGTGAAATTTGGCAAGAATACTTGAATTTATATTTTCTGTATGCTAAACTAATATAGACTTCATATGTGAAAAGAGGGATTTGATGTCAGATAGTAAAACAGCAGTTACCGAAGTCAATGAAGAAATTCAAGTTGAAACAGTGCTTGACGGCGATCAAACCTCCCGAAGACGTTATTTGCGTCCAAAGGAGTTCGTTGCGTTCTGCATTGCTTACTTCGGTCACAAAAATCTTGAAGAATTTTTAAACAACAATGTTCAGTATTTCCTTGTTCAGTTTTTGAAGGTTTCGCCGCAAGCATATGCAAACCTTACTCTTGCAACAGGAATCTATGATGCCGTTGATGATACCATTTCCGGTCTTATTATCGACAGAACAAGAACACGTTGGGGACGAGTAAAACCGTACCTTATTTTGCCGATTCCGCTGTTGATCATTTCAACTCTCATGCTTTTCAGCACACCTGACTTAGGTACAACGGCAAGAACAGTCTGGGCTTGTGCAGGTATGTTGCTTCGCGGTCTTGCTTTTTCATATTTCGGTGCATGGTATTTGATTCTTTATAATAATACCCCAAACATGAAGGAGCGTAATAACCTTATTACTGTTTCTGAATTTGCAAAGCTGTTCAGTACATGGATAGTTTCCATCATACCGATTTGCCTTGACCTTGGTATGAAAGGCGGTATTCCCGAAACACGCGTTTACGGTATTTTTGCAATCGTATGTGTTATTATAACGGTTCTGACATGTATCTATGCTTTTGCTAATATGAGAGAGAGAATTCCCCTTCAATCGCGCGAAGAAATGAACGAAGTCGGTATTCTTGAATCTTTCAAGCAGATTTTCAAAAACCGTCCGATGTTTATCATGGTTCTTGCTAACTGTTTCAACTCGGTTAAATCAGTCGGAACAGGTAATGAAAAGTTCTTCTGGTTCAACTGTACCGGTAAATATTCATATGCGACAATTACAGGTATCTTCACAGGCTTACCGAACTATATTATGACTCCGCTCACAGGTAAGTGGGTAAATAAGTTCGGCGCAAGAAAAACCATTGTTGCTGGCGGTCTGTTCGGTTTCGTTGCATATCTTATTATGTTCTGCGTCGGCTATGCGCCGTTCAGCGGGCACGGCTGGTTCGGCGGCGGAGATTTCAGCAAAAACACAATATTTAATCTTATTTGGATGATTATTGCGCTTACAGTTTGCGGCTTGCCGAATAGTATCATTCGTGTTTGTCTGCCGTCACTTATGGGTGATGTATATGACTATACCGAGTGGAAAACAGGTATGAGAAACGAAGGCCTTGTTAATACAGTCAGCGCATACTTTGAAAAAGTCGGCTATAACATTAACGGTTGGCTCGGCGGAATGGTTCTCGCATGGGTTCACTATCAGCCGATGACAGATGCAAACGGAATGTCAATTCCTCATACTGACCCGAACGTTCTTCGCGGTCTGTGGGCAGTTTTTGCACTTGCTCCCGCCGCTGCAAGACTTCTTCTCGGCGTGTCATGCATCTTCTTCAATGTTCACGGCAAGTTCAAGGAAGAAATGCTTATCGACCTTGAAGAGCGCCGCAGAATCAGAGTTCAGGCTCTTGTTGATGAACAGAGTGCATCAGCTGAAACAACTGAAGATAACTAAACATAATAAAACTAAACTAATGCAATCGCCTGATTTGTGTTGTCGGGCGATTTTATTTTATACTTACATGGTTTTAATTGACAATCAATTGTCAACTGTGATATAATTTCGAAGTTGATTTATTTGCAAATATGTGTCTGAGATTTAAGTTATCATCGCATAGTTACAAACTTCAATGATATATTTCTTTTTGAAAGGAACGATAGATATGAAAAAAATCAAACCTATCATTGCATTGGTTCTCGCCGCATTGCTCTTGTTCTCTTTTGTAGCTTGCAATAGCGGTTCAAATGATGAAACAACCACAGCAGAAACAACTTTAGCAACTGCTCCGTCAGAGAATTCTGACGAAACAAACGGCACAAAAATCAATGTTGCTGCAATCAGCGGCCCTACAGGAATGGGCATGGTTAAGCTTATGGATAACAGTAACTATAACTTCAAGCTTGTTACCGATCCCACGGAAGTTGTTGCTCTGATTTCAACAGGCGCAGTTGATATTGCTGCTTGTCCGCTCAACCTTGCTGCAAATCTTTATAAAAAGACAAACGGCAACATTAAAATGCTAGGAATCAATACTCTCGGTGTTCTTTATGTTGTTACAAATGGTGTTACCGTAAATAGCATCAAAGACCTTAAAGATAAGACAATCTATTCAACAGGCCAAGGTGCAACACCTGAATTTATCCTTAACTATATCCTTGCTGAAAATGGTATTAAAGATGATGTTAAGATTGAATATCTCAGTGAGCATAGCGAACTTGCGGCGAAGCTTGCATCAGGCGAGGCTCAGATAGGTGTTCTTCCTGAACCGTTTGTTTCACTTGCTGCATCTAAAAATGACAAGCTTAATATTGCCCTGAGTCTTACTTCTGAATGGGAAAACGTTGCTTCTGAAACAGAACTCGCAATGGGTTGCGTAATTGCAAGAAGCGACTTTGTTGAAAAGAATCCTGATGCCGTAAATCAGTTCATCAATAACTATAAAGCTTCTGTTGAATATGTTAACAGAAACACACTTGAAGCCTCAGAAAAAATTGTTGAAAAGAAGATTGTTGACAGTGCAATTTTTGCTGTTGATGAGAATCAATCTGCAAACAAGGTCAAGGCTGCTAAGAAAGAAAAGGCTGCTGATGTGATTACACGTTGCAACATTGTTTTCATAGATGGTGAAACGATGCAGTCGATCGCAGATGCAAACTTCAATGTTTACTTCAATGCTGACCCGAAATCGGTTGGCGGTTCAGTTCCGGCTTCAGAAATATATTATGCTGCAAAATAAACATAGCAGAGCAAAGAAAATATTCACAAAACTTGCCGTACTCCTGATCTGGTTGGGGGTATGGCAAGGTGTGTTTATGGCAGTTGGGCAGGAACTGCTGGTGGTTTCGCCGCTTACAGTACTTGAAAACATTTTTGCGCTTATACGAACTGCATCTTTTTGGCAGAATATTCTGCTTAGCTTTGTGCGAATTTTCTCAGGATATCTTCTCGGTGTTGTTGTGGGCTGTCTGCTTGCATATTTGACAACATCACTCAAATTCCTTGATGAACTTTTCCGTCCAATTTTGATGCTGATTAAATCAACACCGGTTGCTTCGTTCATCATACTGGCACTTGTGTGGATAAAAAAAGACTATATACCGATCTTCATTGTTTTTCTTATTGTTTTGCCTGTCATGTGGTCAAATGTCAGAGAAGGCATTTTGTCAACTGATAAAGAGTATCTTGAAATGGCAAGAATTTTTCATTTCAGTAAGTTTAAACAACTAAAAGCGATTTATTTCCATTCTATTTTGCCGTTTTTCACTGCAGGTGCAACAACTACTCTCGGTCTTGCATGGAAGTCAGGAGTTGCGGCGGAAGTTCTTGCTATGCCTGTTAAGTCAATCGGATATAATTTATATCGTTCAAAAATCACGCTTGAAACCGCAGATTTATTCGCTTGGACAGCTGTTGTAATTATTCTCAGCACTGTTCTTGAAAAGATAATATCTCATCTGATACGCAAACACAGTGGAAGGAGAACGCATGATAAAAATAAATAATCTCACTTTCGGATATAACAGTGAAAAAACTATAATTCATGATTTCTCCGCTGAATTTAAATCAGGTGAAAGAGTGTGCATCAGTGCACCGTCAGGCAAAGGAAAAACGACTTTGTTTCGTTTGATGACAGGCTTGGAAAATGCACAGACGGGCAGTATTGAATTTAAAGAAAACATAAAAATCGGTATGGTTTTTCAAAATGATGTATTGTTGCCATGGCAAACAGCTAAAGAAAATGTTATGAATGTATGTGATGAAAAATCAGCAAAAAATTGGCTTAGCACGTTCGGACTCGGTGATAAATATGATGCATATCCCGATGAAATGAGCGGCGGCATGTGTCGCAGAGTTGCGCTTGCAAGAGCGGTAGGATATGAACCTGATGTGTTGATTCTTGATGAAGCGTTTAAAGGCCTTGATAAAGTGCTGAAGGAAAGTATAATGAATCTGCTAAGTGAGCATTTCGAAGATCGACTGATTATTTTTTCCTCACATGAAGAAGTGGAAATCAATGCGTTTGCAACAAGAGTAATCAACCTTTGACAAGCTTAGCACCTTTATAAAAGTGCAGAAGTATTTCCTTATATGTACTGCCTTGACGAGCCATGTAGTCGGCAGAATATTGGCTCATGCCGATTCCGTGGCCGTATCCTTTGACCTTGAAAGTAAATTTTCCGCTTTCATATGTCAAAGTGAAATAAGGACTTTTCAGTGAAAAAGCATTTCTGACTGTGTTTCCGTCCAGCTTTTTGCCTCCTATAGTAATCGAAGTGACAAATCCATTGTCACTTTTTTTGCAGCTTTTAACCCAACTTTCAGCTTTGTTATCAAGAGATACACCGCTTATTTTTTTAGCGTATTCTTTAAATTTTTCCTCTGTGAGTGTTACGGTCGAGTCAAAATCAGGTGAGAGTTTATCACCGTTTGCAATAACACTTTGCAGATAAGGAATGTCCTGCTCCCAAACAACAGAAGCGCTTTCTGTTTTGCCCGGTGAAATTGCATGATAAACTGCCATGATAGGTTCATTATTATATGATAGATATTCACCCATAACTTCGTTAACACATTCCTTGATTTTGGCAATGTATTCATCATACTTATCGCCCCATTTGTCTTTGAGCTCCTGCTCATCAAGATATCCCTGATGTGTTGATGGTGAATCTGAAATATCAGCACCGTTCAATTTGCCACTGTCAGAATTTGCCTTTAGCCATTTAGCATATGTATAGCATGCAACAGTTTGAGCTTTAAGTGCCTCTTTTTCATAAACCGGCGACATTTCGCTTGAAACAGCACCGATAAGGTAATCATAAAGTTCAAGATCAATTACCTTGTCCGAACTTACACGCAAAACCTTGATAGTTGAATCATCATCGTCTTTTTCCGTGGTTTTTGTTTCGCTTTCAGAAATCTGCTCAATTGATGTTGGGGTATTTTCATTTTTATTCTGCTGATTGTTTGCTATTCCGACAGATGCGAGAGGAAACAGCAGCATAAATACGGCAAGCAAAGCAATAAGAATGAAATACATTTTCATAAAATTAAACCTGTCCTTTTAAGTTGAATTTTGTTTTATATGTAATAATAATATATACAATAGAGTTAAAAAAAGCGCCGGATTGAGAATTATTGGTAAATACATACATAAACGTGCAATTTATAGTGGGATTTTACTGTCTGTTTGATTCTTGACTTATTTCAGCATATGTTATAAAATTAATGATAATTACAATTTTTTTAGTCGACTTATATTGCCGTCGGCTTACGGAGGTGTTCAGATGCACGAAAATATTAATCCGATTTCACCTGAAATGCTCGCAAGGATGTGCGAAAAAATTGAACGTAAGAGCCAAATTAATCATGATGATTTTTGGAAATACGGTGTTAAACGCGGACTTCGCAACCATGACGGTACAGGTGTTATGGCAGGTCTTACAAAAATATGCAGTGTTGAAGGTTACTATGTTGAAGACGGTGAGAAAGTGCCTAAGGACGGTGTATTGAAATATAGAGGTGTCAATATTAATGACATTATTTCTGCCTGCGAAAAAGAGAATCGTTTCGGTTATGAAGAGGTAGTTTATCTTCTTATGTTCGGTTCACTTCCGACTAAGGAACAGTTGCAATTTTTCAAAAATGCAATCGGTGTATGCCGTGAACTTCCTGAAACTTTCATTGAGGATGTTTTAATGAGAAATCCGTCGGTTGACATCATGAACAAACTTGCAAGATGCGTTCTTGTTTTGTATTCATATGATGAAAATCCCGATAATACTTCAATTGAAAATGTTCTTCGCCAAAGTATACAGATCATTGCGCAAATGCCTGTCCTGATGTGCTACAGCTATCAAGTAAGACGTAAGTCATTAGGTAAGAGTATGTATTTCCACCCGGATAAAAAGGAACTTTCAACCGCTGAAACAATTCTTCGCTCAATTCGTTCTGATCGTAAATATACTGATGAAGAAGCGAAGTTGCTGGATATTTGTCTTATGCTTCACGCTGAACATGGCGGCGGAAACAACTCAACTTTCACTTGTCGTGTGCTTTCTTCAAGCGGTACGGATTCCTATTCAGCATATTCCGCTGCCATCGGTTCACTCAAAGGACCGAAACACGGCGGTGCAAACATTAAGGTTCGCCGCATGATTGAAGATATCATGGAGCATGTTGAAGACATAACCAGTGAGGAGCAGGTAGCCGCATATCTTGAAAAGATTATCAAGAAAGAAGCCGGCGATGGCTCAGGACTTATTTACGGTATGGGTCATGCAGTTTATACCTTGTCTGACCCGCGCGCTGTTATTCTCAAAAGAAAAGCAAAAGAATTTTCATATAAGCACGGATATGAAAAAGAATTTGAACTGATTAATCTTATCGAAACACTTACGCCTGAACTGTTCAGAAAAATTAAGTCAAATAATAAGCCGCTTTGCGCAAACGTAGATTTATATTCAGGTCTTGTACTTAAAATTCTCGGTGTATCTGAGGATCTGTTCACACCGATGTTTGCAACCGCAAGAATTGCAGGATGGTCGGCTCACAGAATGGAAGAAATTATTACGGGAGGACGTATTATGCGTCCTGCTTACAAGAGCATTTCTCTTCCTAAAAAATATGTTCCTATTGACGAACGTGTGGAAAGTTTTAGAGCACTTGATACATACGTTCCGACTGAGGAAAGAATTTTCGCCAAGGATGGTGTGATTAATGAAAATTAAGGGTAAAGTCAAGGCATTGAACGTCAGTGCACTTTTGCCGATATTTATTGTCAGCACATTATCATCAATTCTTGTGCGCTCAATGCAGGTATACAATCTTATAGACGCTTCGACCGGTTTTTATAAGCAGTCAAGTTTGGTAAATATAGTTTTTTATGTGTTGATTTTCGGTACCGGACTTGTGTTTATTGTATTTTCATTTTTGTCAAGCCAGTCAATGAAACTTGAGGTATCCGGCATCAAAAGCAAACCGCTTGCATTTGTGACTTATGCTTATGCAGTGCTTTTGGTGTTTGACACAGTGAAAAACTTTCTGTCCGGTTTATCGTCATATAACGACTTTTCAGGCTTTGAAGAAAGCAAGTTTAAGTTCATGATGTCGAATGGTACAATTCCGATGCTGATACAAAGCATTTTCGGATTGTTCTCAATCATATATTTCTTCTGTCTTGCTTTTTCTTTCAAAAATGGAAACAGAAAAGTAGCTAACCGCAAGCTGATGGCTCTCGCACCTGTCGGCTGGGTTGCTTTTAGAATGATTTATCTCTTTGTGAGCAAAATTAGTTTCATTCGCGTTTCCGATTTGTTTTTGGAATTGATTATGTTTGCATGTATGGCAATATTTTTCATGGCATTGGCACAAGTGGCATCGGGGGTATACAGTGACGGTACATCATGGAAATTGACAGGTTTTGGTTTGTCAGCAGCTCTTATTGCGGCTTCTCTTGAAGTGTCACGATTGATTTTTACAATTATTGATAGAGTGAAGTATATAAATCCGAATCATCCGTTCAATATCATCGATTTGATGTTCTGCATTTTTGTTCCTATTCTTGTTTTCACAATGTGCAGACACGCTAATAAAAGGACAACTGTATCGGAAAATGATATTGATGCGAATTCTTCTGAAAAGAGGAATCCTGACGCAGATGTGCTTTAATCAGCGTTTACACGATAACATATAAATCGGATGTGATTATCAATGTTTTTTGAAAATATGAAATCGGCTGCGGTTCAAGTGTCGATTTTATATATAATCGTTGTAGCTGGCTATCTGTGTGACCGCGCCAAAATATATACGGAAAAGACCGCAAGGGCAACAATTGACCTTCTTCTGCATATAGTTGTTCCATGTATGCTGGTTACCTCATTTATTGAAATGGAGATGACAAGCGACACTGTTATGAAATTTTTCATTTCGCTTGCCGTTGCTTTTGCCACTCATTTCATTGCAATCGGATTGAATCTGCCGTTTTTCAGAAAGAAAAATGAATTGAACCCGGTTTTTAAATTTGCTTCGATATACGGCAATGTTGGATACATGGCATTGCCGCTTGCGAATGCAGTATTAGGTTCTGAAGGTGTATTTTACTGTGCAAGCGGTGTGATTGCTTTCAATGTATTAACATTTACTCACGGTGCAAAGATTATGGCGGGAGATAAGTTTAAGTTTAATATAAAAAGCTTGATTCTAAATCCGGGTGTAATATCTGTAATAATCGGACTGCCGATTTTTTTGCTTCAAGTAAATGTACCGCAGATTATAGCTAAGCCGCTTGATCTTGTCGGTTCGCTTAATACACCGTTGGCAATGCTGATTTTCGGAACATATTTAGCTAACACGGATTTGAAAAAGATGTTTTTTGAAAAGCGTATTTATCTTGTAGCTTTGCTTAAACTGATAGTTTTGCCGTTTATTTGTATCGGTATATACAGACTTTGCGGTATCACGGGAACGCTGCTTGTTTCAAGCGCAATCACGGCAAGTGTACCGTGTGCGAATAACACTTTTATGTTTGCCTCAAAATATTCAAGAGATACGGGTGTTGCATCAAAAACGGTTGCATTGGTAAGTTTTATTTCGATTATCACAATGCCGGTTGTTATTGCCGCGGCTCAAACACTCGGTACTGCATAAAAGCATAATTTTTAGAAAGGAACAATAATTTATTTATTACTATTTAAATTATTGCATATGGATTTTATGTCAACTGATACAGTTTTAGTTAAATTTGCAGGGATTGCAAAAGAGTTTTCTGTTTCGCAGACCCTCGACCTTGGATTTACGACGGTCAGATGGTATGGCGCAATCATTGCTTTCGGCTTTTTGCTTGCGGTTTTGTTCGGCGGAAGAATCGCCTATAAATGGAAGATAAATCTTGACAAAATGGTTGATGTTCTGATTTACGGAACAATTGGCGGTATCATCGGTGCAAGACTTTATTATGTTGCTTTTAAGTGGGATTATTATGGTTCGCATCTCGGAGATATAGTAAAAATCTGGGAAGGCGGTCTTGCAATTTACGGCGGACTTATCGGCGGACTTATCGCTGCATATATTGTTTGTAAGGTTGAGAAACTTAATATGCTCAATCTTATGGATATGGCTTCAATGAGTTTTCTTATCGGTCAGGGAATCGGCAGATGGGGCAACTATGCAAACCAAGAAGCATTCGGCTCAATTACCAACAAAAGCTGGGGAATGATGAGCGATACCGTTGTATCATACATTTCTTCACATGCTGATTATTTCGGACTTGAGAATGTTGATAATATTCCGCAATATATAGCAGAAAACGATTTGTATGTTCATCCGACATTTTTTTATGAGTCGGTCTGGTGTTTGTTGGGATTTGCTGTACTTTATATCATCATGCGCAAATATAGGAAGTTCAGCGGTCAGTTGTTTTTGACATACGGTGTCTGGTACGGATTTGAAAGAACAATAGTTGAAGGGATGCGTTCTGACAGCTTGTATATCGGTAATTCCGGTATCAGAGTTTCGCAGTTAATTTCACTGGCGCTTATGCTTGTGTGCTTGGCACTTCTTATTGCGTTGCTTGTTAAATATACTAAACATCCGAAGCCGATTGAAGGTATTGATTATTTCCCGCCTAAAACAGAGAAGGAAATTGCCGCTGAAAAGAAAAAGCAAGAGAAAAAAGCTATGCGGCAGAAGATGAAAGCTATAAAAATCCGAGATGGCAAAATCATAAAAGACGAAATAACAGAGGATATAAAAACTGAAACGGAGTGATTAATAATGTGTAAATTAATTGATGGAAAGGCTGTTTCCGCAGCAGTTAAGCAGCGTGTTAAACTTGAGGTTGAAGAACTTAAATCGCAAGGTATTGAAACCGCCCTTGCAGTAATTATTGTCGGTAATGATCCTGCTTCAAGAGTATATGTCAACAATAAAAAAAGAGCCTGCGAAGTAACAGGTATCAGATCTGTTGAGTATGCGCTTGGTGAAGATACTACGCAGGAAGAATTGCTGACTCTTATTGATGAATTGAATGAAGATCCTGCGATCAACGGCATTTTGTGTCAGTTACCACTGCCGAAGCAAATCGATGAAAAAACAGTTATTGAAAGCATTGATCCTAAAAAGGATGTTGATTGTTTCAGCTGTGTAAACGTTGGTAAAATGTGGGTAGGTGAGGGTATTTTTAAACCCTGCACTCCGCAAGGTGTTATGGAACTGCTTGCTGCATATGATATTGATGTATGCGGTAAGAACTGTGTTATTATCGGAAGGAGCAACATTGTCGGCAAACCGATGGCGGCTTTGCTTCTTGAGAAAAATGCAACTGTTACAATTTGCCACTCAAGAACTCAGAACCTTGCTGAAATCTGTAAAAATGCTGATGTTATCGTTGCAGCTGTAGGAAGGGCGAAGTTTGTAACCGCCGATATGGTCAAGGATGGTGCAGTCCTCATTGATGTCGGTATCAACCGAAATGAAGATGGTAAACTTTGCGGTGACATTGATTTTGAAAATGTTAAAGATAAAGCTTCATATATCACACCCGTTCCGGGCGGTTGCGGTCCGATGACGATTGCAATTCTCATGGATAACACAGTGGCGGCGGCAAAATTGCAGAATAGCGTAAAAATAGGTGATTGATATGCATAAAAAATTATATTGCAGTCCCGATAAAAAACTTTGCGGAGTATGCGCAGGTCTTGCTGATTATTTTAATATTGACCCAACAATAATTCGTTCAATCGTTGCAATTCTTGCTGTTTTAACAGCAGTTGTTCCGGCATTGATTTTCTATTTTCTCGTTGCACTTATTGTGCCAAAAGCGCCTGAAAATTACTATCAGCTTTATAACAACACTTCAAGACGCATCACTAAAGGACAAAATAAAATGCTTTGTGGTGTTTGTAGCGGTATAGCTGAATATTTCAACTGCGATGTTACAATCGTAAGAATTATTTTCCTTCTTCTTGGATTGATGTATTCCGGTGTTCTTTTCTACATTGCATTTGCAATCATTTTCCCGGCACCTGCTGTTAATAACTATTATCAACAGCAGTATCAGGCAGGCGGATATGACCCGAACTTCGGCGGTCAATATCAACAGCCTTATCAGCAGTATAATAATCAGTATCAGCAACCAGATTCCGATGCATCTGCACATGAAAATCCCCAAGACGAAAACACCAATAATGAATAAATTAACCGCAGGCAGCAATCAAGAAAGTTCTGCCTGCCTTTTTTGAATTGACATGAAAATATATTATGCACATATAGATTCTTTCGACGATGATTTTTATAATAAGGCACTCACGCTTATCCCGAAGGAAAAGCGCCTATCCGCCGAAAATATCTCACATCAGCAAACAAAAAAAGAAAGCATACTTGCTTGGTATATTGTATCGAGTCTTTATCGCAAAGAGAATGCAAAAATTGAGCGATTGCCGAAAATAGAATATCACGCAAACGGTAAGCCGTTGTTTTCGGAAAGCGGCTTTTATTTTAATATCAGTCACAGTGATGGTTTTGTTTGTGTTGCAGTGGCTGATTCGGAGATTGGATTGGATGTTCAGATAATCAAACCAAGTTCGGATAATTTGCGAAAAAAGGTGCTCAGTATTGGTGAACTTTCTGCTGTACGTGAAAGTGATGATCCTGACGAATTGTTCATTGACATCTGGACACGAAAAGAAAGTTTTTTGAAATTCACCGGAGCAGGAATATCGTGCGAGTTGAATACGCTTGATTTTTCGCCGTATCTTAATGAAACTAATTTTATGTATAATGGTCTTTGCTATAAATGCATAAAGATGGGTGAATTCAGAATTTCAATATGTTCAGATAAATATCAAAATATAGATTTTTTGGAATTTTTTAATGATATATTTGACTTATAAAATGTGTTTGCGTGATTTTTTTGCTGAATTTGCGTTAAACATCTTGACAAATTCAGCCTTATATTATATAATTTCAATCAACGTGCCGGTGTGATGGAATTGGCAGACGTAGTGG
>JAMPDR010000069.1 GCA_023665555.1 Ruminococcus sp. | reverse complement strand
GTCTGTGATCCCACAGATAACGGCGGTAACTCATTTCATCAAGCTCCGCAATGCGCACTCCGTTTTTGTCAGCCTTGATGTGCTTCGCCCAGATGTCCATGGCAATTTTACATAGATACAGATTTGTTCCGATACCTGCGGTGGCTGTAATGCCCGTAGTATTCAGAACATCAAGTATGATTTTCATGGCAAGCTCACGGGCAGTAAGGTGATATGTTTCCAAGTAATTGGTTGCATCAATAAAAACTTCGTCAATCGAATAGACATGAATATCCTCAGGTGCGATGTACTTGAGGTATATTTTATATATCCGTGTGCTGAACTCCATGTAGTGCGCCATCTGCGGCGGAGCGACAATGTAGTCAAGGGATAAATTCGTATTGGACTTCAGTTCTTTGTCTGAATAAGACGAGCCGGAAAAAGTGCGGTTGACCGCTTTCATTTTGCGGTTGCGATTTACGTCACCTACTTTCTGCACAACTTCAAATAACCTTGCTCTACCGGGAATACCGTAGGCTTTCAGAGCCGGGGACACGGCTAGACAGATTGTTTTCTCTGTTCGTGATGAATCTGCAACCACAAGGTTTGTGTCAAGAGGGTCAAGACCTCGTTCAACACATTCAACGGAGGCATAAAATGATTTTAGGTCTATGGCGATGTAAGTTTGGGATTTCATTTTAATTGCCTCCTTTACTGTTAGTATGTACTGATTATATCGCTTTTGGCGGGGATTTGCAAATTCTTAATGTGGCTAATTAACTTTTATTATAGACTCGAAATCGACATATAAAAGATTAGATGTGATTTGAAAAAAATTGGTGATTATGATATAATAACATATAAGTAAAAATTAAGAGGTGCTTAGTTATACTGGACTATATACAGAATATGCAAACAAGAAAAAGCTTATATGCTTATTTGTTGAGCAAAAAAATATCAATAGAACAGGTGTCTAAATTAAATATGACAGTACCCAAAAGGCTATTTAGATATTGTTCGTTGAATGAATACAGCCTTTCAAATTTAGTCAATAACCAAATTACGCTTTCTTCTCCAATGTTATTTAATGATATTTATGATTGTACGATTCATAGATCATCATTGCCATATTTAAAAAAAGATTTAATGGAATTAAATGAAATGTCTGTTAATATGGGGCACAAGACTATCAAAATGAATACAGAATACATAGAAAGTGATTTCGCAAAAAGAG
The DNA here is from genome assembly GCA_023665555.1 of Ruminococcus sp. Classification (GTDB taxonomy): domain Bacteria; phylum Bacillota; class Clostridia; order Oscillospirales; family Acutalibacteraceae; genus UBA6857. Next base: position 12,539 of record JAMPDR010000069.1, on the reverse strand, counting down.
ACCGTTTTTATATGACTTATATGACTGAGCCCATGCGAATTGGATGCTTTTCAGAAGATGAGAAATCGATTCTTATGTGGAGTCATTATGCTGATATGAATCGTGGTATATGCATAGAATATGATTTTTTTAATTCTCCAAATGTCTCATCAATGATTTATCCAGTTATATATCTGGACAATCCTCTTGATATGTCAGAAACATGTAAAAAATCAGATGCTGTTGAACTTGAGCGTTCTGTACTATTGTCATCGATCGTCAAGAATAAAGTATGGTCATACGAAAAAGAGTGGAGATATATTTTTTATATGATTACTTATAAACCTTTGCCTGATAGAATTCCGATTATAAATATACCAATTCCCAAAAAGATATATTTAGGCACTAAATTTATAAATTATTGGTTGAAAAATGGAGCTGATTCTATTTTTGATGATTTTTGTGATTATGTAAAGCAACATGATATTCCTATTGAAGTTATGTATAACGAAATTTTATCGTTTAAATTATCGAGTAAAACAATTGATGTTGAACTTTTGAAAAGATTGGATGAAAGTGAGTTGTATAATGATTATTTAATTTAGATATAAGATAAAATATTTATGATAATTTTAAAGATGAAGTGTAAATGTCTAGATCAAGAAATTTCTCATTGGTTCTAATTTGGCAGTGAAAGCCAAAAAATCCCGAATGCAAAAGTGTTCGGGATTTTTACTTATTACTTCACATACATCAAGAAAATCTAACGTACAATTCTTGACGTTGACAGGAAAAGGGTATATACTGAAAACGATGATATGTATTAATACTATGATGTTTAATGTGGGTGATTTATATGATAGAAACCATTGAGCGTTGTTTCAAAGACAGAAAAATCGTAAGCTTTTATTTTAACAAGGAAGACAATTGTACGCATTTAACCGGTTTTATATATGCTTATAATGAAAATGAATTGCTGGTAGCACATATAACGCCCAGAGGTGAATATGATGGATTTATTCTTAATCAGATGAGTAATTTGTATAAGATAGAATATGACGGTGATTATGAGAAAAAGATATTAAATCTGTATTGTCTAAAACGTCAATCTCATCCATGTATAGAAATTAGAGGTGACAGTATTTTGTTTTCATTGTTGGATTTTACAAAAGACAATAATCATTTGATTTCAGTGGATTTAAACACGGATAAAATAACTGGTTTTGTAAAAAGTTATGATGATTTTATTACCTTAAATATGGTAGATGATTATGGAAGAAATAACGGAGTAGCAGTGGTTAGTATAGATGAAGTTATTACTTTTAGTTGTGATACAAGTGATGAACAGGATTTAAGCCTTTTATTGAATAGCTAAATGATGTTTTTGCACTCAATAGAATCACATTGAATATGGAGGTGCGACATGTTATTTGCTAAGATTTTTTATATTGTATGCTTGTATGGTTTTTTATTTTATATTAACTATCATTGGAAAGATGACGGAATAACATTGATTAAAGTCTCGCCGAAAGTGTTTACACCAATATGTTTTTTCTGCTTTAAACAGGATAATAAATATAGAAAAACCAAGTATGCAAAAGTGGAATTAGGCGTGGTGATAGTTGAAGTCTTTTGCTATGTATTATCTTTGGCAGCGATAATCGATTCCATCGCATTTGAAAATCGATATTTCGCTATGAAAAATATCGCAATAGATGCTTTTTGGCTTTCAACTGTTATATTTGCGTTTGTATATGATGTTATTTGCGAAATCAAGAAAAAAGTAAATCGCAATAAGTGATATTATTTATGTTTTGGTTAGTATTCGACAGCAATGTCAATGCTGTTGCTACGATGCAATGGGCTGATTGTGTAGTTTTAATATAAATAAGTTATTTAGGAGTATACCTATGATTATCAACATAAAAAATAACAGTTCAATGACAGCAATCATAAATTACGGTGGAAAAGATATCAAATTATCATCAAGAAAAAGCATATCTTTAACTATTGATAAAAACAATGTTCATTTGGCTATTCGTCCGAAACTGAACACAAAATACAGCAAAAATAGGAGTCACTTTACCATTTTGACAGAATATGATTTTGATAATCAGGAAACAGTCACATTGAATCTTGACTATCAATCCGTGATGGCTAAAAATGACGCTTGGCATATATATTATAGAATGGTGGACACCTGCGGCTGTTATGATGCAAAATTCTCAATTGTTCCGCCTGAGAAAAAGAGTACTTTCGGAATAGATCTGCTTGTTAATTTTCCGCTGACAATTTTATTTAACGGATTTGCCGTTTTGATTATAAGTATAATAATCGGTGTTATTTTTGAAAGCTTAAAATTGGGCATTATCGCATTCTTTGTTATGGTCGTTCTGATATCATTATACGAAGTTCTTGAGGACAAGGTTTTGGACAATTTGTTTGACAAGGTTTTCGGTAAGCATCGCAGTAAAAAGCATGGTAAAAAACAATATGAAATGCCGTTGTATTTTGATGAATGCAGTAAAAGTGATTACATAAAATATTGTTTTGACTGTGCGAAAAAGTAAGAATATTTCTTGTTATATCAATTCACGGTGCATATTGATGAATTCAAACAGAAAGGCAGGGCAAGTACATGATTAATAATGACAAGGCTCAAATTAAAAAATTTATGGCTGACAGCTTTGTGACTTGTTCTGAGCGCTGGTTGAAAAAAGGTGATGTTTTTGACTTCCCTCATTTTATTATTTCAAACGATAAGTGGTGGGACGGAGGCTTTGACTCTTTGTGCAGCGTTGAAGAAAAAAGAGATTTTTATGAAATTGCAAGTCAGGCTTTTAATATAATTAAAAAGTTTGCTCAAATGTGCGGAGAAACAAAATGTTGTGTCGGTCCGTTTCACATGTCGAAAAATTTTGCCGATTGGAGCAATCTTGATGAGTTTGATTCATATAATGTACTGAAGTCTAAAATCGGCAGAAAACAGCATTTGATTTTAGATATGGCTGAAGATGCAAATTTAATAAGTCTTATTGTTGAAAATAACTTCAGATATTTTTCTGAAATTGGTATATATTTTAAAAACTCTGATGTGTTAGTTGAGCCGACGCATAATTCAGAACTGATAGTTTTTTCTGAAAACATTGAAAAGTATAAGCTGATATTTTCTGATATTATTAAAAATACAGGCTGGTATCAGTGAAAATTATATAGGTGTGGTCTGTTTGCTGTGTTTATTTGTAGTTTGAGGGATTTATACACCACACCTCAAAACTTATTCAAAACAATAAACTAGCATTTGTTCACTCATTACCATGTGGGAGTGGACACTTAGAGGTTTTATTTGCCATGTGTTTCCCCGCCTGTGGCGGGGAAACACAAATTAAACTCCGCATTTGGAAATACCCTACCATATAAACTGCTTGCAAATCGCAAGCATAAATGGTATACTATTTATGAAAGAGGTGATTTTTATGGCTAGGACTTCAAATGTTTTTGCTCGTGTTGAGCCTAATGTAAAGGAAGAAGCCGAAAAGGTGTTAGCACAATTGGGTATTCCAATGTCCAATGCGGTTGGAATGTTTTTAAGGCAGGTAGTTTTGCAAAACGGTATTCCGTTTGATGTGAAATTGCCGAGAAAAACTCCGATTGAATACAGTGCGTTGTCAAAAGATGAGTTTGATGCTGAAATTGAGAAGGGAATGGCGGACATAAAATCGGGTAGAGTGCTGAGTGCTGATGAAGTTGATGAACACTTCCGCCGAAAATACGGTATATGATTTTTGATATTAAATATACACAAAGGTCGATAGGCGATCTTGACAATATTTATGAGTATATTTCCAAAGTTTTGGAAGAGCCGAATATTGCTGTTTCGATAGTTAATTTAATACGTTCGGAAATACGAAAACTGAATGAAATGCCTATGAGGTTTCGGCTATACGACAATGAACCATGGCACAGCCGGGGACTTCGTTGTTTCAATGTCAAAAAATATATGATATTTTATCTTCCGTGTGAAGAAAACAAAACAGTTCATATAGTCAGTATTATGTATGGCGGACGAAATATACAGGACCAATTAAACGATATAAAGTTAGAATAATAACGGTAACTATAGCAAAAATGCCCGGACGCAAAAGTGTTTGGGCTTATTTGAAAAAATACATTAAAACCTAAACACGATACTTATTCAATCTGTTTTAGGTATACAACTTGCAAATGCCATAGTATTATGATATACTTCTAATTAAATAGCTAAACAAAAAGCTTGATGCAAATCGGGCTTTTATTTTGCGTAAAATCTTAGGCGAGGTAGTATGAATAAGTATCAGATAAGAAGCAGAAAAATTGACTGCCATACACATATTTTTAATTCTGAAATCAAGGATGAATATTTCAGCAGGACATCAGGGTATGCTTTGGTTATGCAGCTGCCCGAATACATATTGAACAATTCACAGTGCATTGAAACTGTTATGAGCGATGACAGGCTGTTTCTCAATCCGTGTGTTGACCTTAAGCAGCCGATTTTGCCACAGCTTGAAATTATTGAACAAAACATTGAAAAGTGGAAAGTTGTCGGACTTAAGATATATCTCAGCTATCAGACAGCAAAGGCGAGTGATAAGTTGCTTTATCCTATTTATGAATTTGCAGATAAGCATGGACTTTCCGTTACGTTTCACACGGGACTTTGTTCATTGATTTTGCCGTCGGATAACGACATTGATGGCTCTGATGCAAAATATATTGAAACGGTGGCTGAGAAGTTTCCTAACGTAAACTTTATCATCGCTCACATGGATGATCCGCGCTTTGATGAATGTATTAGAATTGTTGCGGCGCATGACAATCTTTTCACGGATTTCTCGGGCGCATACGAAACAGGAACTAAAGAGGGCAACGATGTTGACGGTGCTATTGCAACCTTTGGCAAGGCGATACATTCACAATCCGGAACAGAGCGAAAAATCCTCTATGGCACGGATTTTTGTCCGCCGATAAACCTCGGTCAGCTTGATGAATATGACTACAGCATTGAGAAAATTTTTGATGAGAAAGATTTTCCGCTTGTTTATTTTGAAAACTGCCTGCGTGCGTTTCCGAAATTGAAGAAATACATTAAAGGATGTGACAAAGAAATATGAAAAAACTGTTGAAATCATTTACGCCGTATCAGATTACATATCTTGTTGTGGTCTTTGCGATAACTGCGTTGTTTATAATTTTCATGCCTGATAAAATGCTTGATGATGTGTCGAATCCGCTTGTTGTGGTATGTTCTGTTATTGCCACTCTTGCGAATCCGATTTGTGAACTGCTCATCTCCAAGCAGAGCAAGTGGAACTTTATTGTTGATGTGTTTTTCATTGAATTGACGGAGTTCATTATTTGTATTGCCATGGGTTGGTACACGATTGCGATTGTTACACTCTGTTTTTGGATTCCGATTGACATTGCAAGCTATATCAAGTGGACGAAAAATTCAGACAGTGAAAAAGAGGAATTGACAGTTGTCAGACGGCTTACATTCAAGCAGGATATTTTTGTTATATTGGCGATTCTGGCTTTCGGATTCGGAGGAGGATATCTTATGTCGCTGATTCCCGGTGCGGCGGATTCGTATCTTGACGCACTTTCGGCAGCCTGTGGAATGGCAAACGGAATTTTGCTTTTGATGCGTTATAACGAACAGTGGTATGCATGGTTTATGACGTGCGTGCTTTACGTGATTTTATATGTTACGTCAGGCGCATATATAATGCTGATAACAGCAGTTGCAATGCTTGTCAACACAGTATACGGATTTGTTAAATGGCTGGTGTATACGAAGAAGCATCAGGCGCTTGCACAAGACGCAAATATAGGTAATAAGTAATAGGTATGGTCGCGGATAAGGTTATCTGCGACCTGTTGTTTTTATCCGCGGAAAAATTGATGTTGTAAATTGAAGATAGAAAAATTAATAATCTTTGTCACAATCTTCCTTTGCGGGTGAAAACAAAAAAGTCGCAGACATTCCTGCCCGCGACCATACTTATGAACTATTCCCTATTACTTATTACCTGAATCATATGCTTCCATGACCGCTTTTGCAAGCTGATCGGGGCATGAGGTGCGTTTGAAGCCGCAGCCGATGCCGGTGAGCCTTTCGGCAACTTCTTCAACTGTCATTCCCTTAACAAGTTCTGCAATACCCTTTGTGTTGCCATTGCAGCCGCCTTCAAATTCAACTGATTTAACAATATTGCCGTCAAGTTCAACTTTGATTGAACGCGAACAGACACCTTGAGTTTTGTATTGATATGCCATATTGATATCGCTCCTTTTATTTTAACTGCTCTTATCTTAATATATTTAAGTTTTTTTGTCAACTGTTTATGAAACGATATATAAAAGTGCGAGCAGCAGTATGCTGTCTGCGCCCTCTTTGCCTAAAAGTAACATCAACGGCAAAATCAGCGACATATCCGAATCCAAGCCTGACAAAAATGCAAGCGGATTTTTTTGCACAGCTGACTGGCTTTGCGATTTGCGTGTCGGCTCAGATTTCGGCGGTGGTTGAATTTTCGGGAGTTCAGCAATAGGCTTGGGCTGTGGTTCATTTTGCGGTTTAACTTTTGGCTCTGATTTTTGTCTTTCGTTCGGAACGGCTTTTTTCTGCATTTCACGAACACGTGTTATTGCCTGTTGCTGCATAGCTGCAAAATCGTTATAAGAATATTCTTCCATTGTGTCACCTTCTTGATAGAAATAATTAGGAGTGAGGAGTTAGCTGCTATTTTATAGATTGTTATTATAATAACTCTCCAACCGTTACATGTAATTTAATTTCGCGGATGAGTGATAAAAATTTGTTGATGTTTATTCGCGACATTAACTCCTAATTCCTAACTCCTCATTGCTCATTGATTTCACCCCAACTCTTTAATTTTCGGCAAAATCGAAATCAGCTTGATCATTTTAATTGCTTGATCAACTTTATCCTGCTTTTCTTCAGCAAGCATAGGTTTGAGTGCGTTCAAAAGGTCACAGCGCGGGTCTTTGGTTTCACCTGTGAACATGCTCATGATTGAGGCGATTTTTGCAATTGAGCCGAAGTCAAATTGAGATGAACTGTCCTTTTTCTTTTCTTCCTTTTCAGCTTTTGGCTCAGACGGTTTACTGTCCGAATCCGACGACGAAAAAAGCGATTGCGCCATGCCTTGCAACATTTCAATGTCATCGGAGGACAGCGAAGATATGACATCGCTTAAACTGTCCATGTTTATATTTTCAAGATTCATCTTCAGTTTCGGCTCCCTTCAGCTTCTCAATCAGCTGTTTAATTTGCGGAGAGGACATCATTGCGCTGATTATCTTTGGATTTTTCATTGCATTTTTTAGCATTTGAGCCTGCCGTTCGTTGAGGTTTTTACTTGCAAAATCGTTGATATCAACAGTTTTGTCTTTGTCAGATGATTTCAGATTGGTGAGAAGATTTTTTATTTGTTCAGGCGAAAGTTTTGTATCGTTATCCATTGAAATACCTCCATATTTGTGATAAGCTATTGATTACATGAAATGTTTTAAGTCTGTTAGTTAAATTATATGGAGTAACGGGAGGTATTATGAATGGATGTGCTTTTGATTTCAGACAGTCACGGAAGTGTGAATAACATCAGAACGGCAATTGAAAAAGAAAACGATTGTGCAATGATCTTCTTCCTCGGCGACGGACTTTCAGACATTGAAAAAGTGAAGTCAGATTACCCGAATAAAACTTTTCTTTGCGTTCCGGGCAATAATGATTTCGGATATACTGAGGATACGGTAGCATATAAATACATTGAGGGCAACACGATTGTTTATACGCACGGTCATCGATTTAATGTCAGATACAGTCTTGGTGATTTGCTGGCTCATGCGGATTCCGTGATGGCGAATGTCGTGTTTTACGGTCATACGCACAGGGCTGATTTAAGATATGATTCTTACAAAGGTGTGTATCTTATTAATCCCGGTGCAATGTGTGAGGGTAAATATGCAGTTGTAACATTAAATAAATACGGGGCAGAAACAGAATTTAAATCAATTTATGAATGAAAAACTTAGCTTAATTCTTTCTCGTATATTCTTTGACATTTGGCTATTTATGTGGTAAAATATCTCAAACATTTAAATTGGCATCACATCTTGTCAGACTACAGCAGGATTTGTGATCTCCTTTTATTTTTGTAGTCGGAAAGGTAATGAAAATATGGAAAACTTTTTTGAACCGTTTCTGCACTTTGATTTAAGTGTTTTTGAATGGGTGCAGACAATCCAAACTCCGATACTTTCAGCAATTTTGAAAGTTATCACCACGTTGGGCGAGGGCGGAATAATCTTTATTCTTTTGGCATTGGTTCTTCTTTGCTCAAAAAAATATCGCAAGGTTGGTTTTGCGATTTGTGTTGCACTTGTTGTTATGGAAGTTTGCAACAATCTTGTTCTTAAAGAACTTTTTGCACGTCCCAGACCGTTCAATCTTACATATGATTGGTGGAACGAGGCATACAGATTCCCTGAAATCGTTTCGCGTCCTGACAGTTATTCTTTCCCGTCGGGACACACCTCATCGGCATTTGCAGCTGCGATTGCTGTTTTGTGGTATGACAGAAAGATAGGTATCCCAACAACAATTTTCGCTTGCATTATGGGATTCTCAAGAATTTATGTTGAAGTTCACTATTGCTCAGATGTTCTTGCAGGTATGATCGTCGGCATCATTTATGCAATAATCGGTGTACTTGTTGCTAAGTGGCTTTATCCTTATTTCGAAAAGCTTCTTGAAAAAGTTCTCGGTAAGATAAAGGCGAAAAAAGCATAACACAGAAAGGGTAGAGCAAGAGAAACTCTGAATCGGTTTTTGCGCAGATTATAACGATGTTTCTTATTGTATGACAGTAAAATGGAAAAGATAAAAAAAATAATTAAGGCTCTTATTAATAAAGAAACGATTACATATTTGATTTTCGGAGTATTGACAACCGTTGTTAGTTTTGTTACATTCAAAGCGTTTGACGTTGTTTTTAATGGAAAATATTATCTTTTGTCAAACACGATTTCTTGGATTGCTTCGGTTATTTTTGCCTATGTGACAAATAAACTTTTTGTTTTCGAAAGCAAAAGCTGGAAAGTTTCAGTCTTGAAAAAAGAAATACCGTCTTTTTTGGGAGCACGTATAGCATCATATTTTGTTGAGCAGTTCGGCATGTTCATATTCGTGACGGCGCTCAATTTCGGCGACAAAGTTTTCGATTTCAAAATCATCAGTCTTAGCGGAAAAATGACAGCAAAAGTTATCGTGAGTGTGCTCGTTGTCATTATCAACTATGTTCTCAGCAAGTTTCTTATTTTCACAAAGAAAGACGGAAAAGAAACTCAGGAGTCATAACATACGTCATATTTTCAGAGAATCGCTTTGGCGGTTCTCTTTTTTTGTCATTGTGCTGAATTTAAATGGAACGAAATGTACAAATTGCATGAAAATAATATATTTGTGAGATTTGATACAAATTTCACCTTGTTTTATGATATAATTATGACTAACGTGACGTATTTTGTACAATTTACGTATTACAAAAAGGAAATGATGCTCATTTCTTGGTAGGAGGAATTTCATGGCAAACAAAACCAACGGTCTTGTCGGCATGGCCAAAGGCTTAGTTGACAACATTCGTACATTCTGGGACAGACCGTCGCTTGGCAACGACATGTCTTGGAAAGAAATCTTTTCATTCAGCGGTGGCGGTATAGGCGTCTATTTTATCGTTTCGGTTTATACCAACATATTGGTTCAAAACACTAACAACATCATCCTTGCAAACACACTTGGATTTTCACCGTCACAGGTTTATTTGGTGTTCATCATATCGGTTATTGCTGGTTTCCCGCTTGCGTTCCTAAGGTCGCATTTGATTGATAATGCCCGAAGCAAAAAGGGGAGATTCCGTCCGTTCCTGATTAAAATGGGTATCCCGTCCGTTATCCTCGGTATTGCTTATTTGTGGTTCCCGTATGAGCATGTCAGCAAAAATACTGCACTTGCAGTCGTTATGCTTTTCAACATTGCGTTCCAATTCTTTTATAACTTCTTCAAAGAATCATATGAAGGGCTTATTTTCGTTCTTTCATCAAATACATATGAAAGATCAAGGGTTACATCGATTCAGGCAGTTGTTTATTCTTTAGCTCCGTCAATCGTACAGTTCATTGTTCCTGTTCTCTCAAAATGGATTTCAGGCGGACACATGAACGATATTAAACTTTATCGTTATCTTTATCCTCCGTTCCTGATTTTCGGTTTCATTGTTTCGCTTATTGTATATGCAAACGTAAGAGAGAAAATTGTTCAGGCAAAAACTCACGTTCCGCAAATTAAGCTTCTTGATTCACTGAAAATGGTTCTTAAAAACAAATATATCTGGATCATTTCACTTGCAGGTTGGATTGGATTCCTTGAAGCTTGCAACGCAAATATCCTTTATTGGCTGTTTGAATACGGTCATGCTTGCTCGTCAACCATGTATGGTTTTGTTAACCTGATTTACGGTAATGCATCATTTTGGGGCATGATTTTGGCACCGATTTTCATCAGAAAATTCGGTAAGCAAAAGGTAATTATAACAATCAATCTTTTGAACATCGTCTTCCTTGCAATTATGTATCCGTTGGTTCAGAGCATTTGGCTTGTTCTCATTGTTATGTATCTCAATGCTGCATTCTCGGCATTTGCTCACATTCTCAATCCGAGCATAAACGCCGACATCCGTGACTATCAGCATTATGTTACCGGTGAAAGAATTGACGGTGTGTTCTCAATCATCACATATCTCGGAACAGTTATCGGTATGATAACAAGTGCTGTTATGCCGGTTATCTATAAAGCTATTGGTATTTTTGAGGGCAACGGCTTTGAAAATCCATATGATATCCTTGACGTTAACAATGGTGCAACGGCAGCTTCCGGTCAGCCTGTTCTCTATCATGCACTTCAGGTGTTGCTCCTCTTCTCAGTCGGCGGTGCTATCCTCAACGTTATTCCGTATTTCTTCTATAACCTGACTGAAAACAAGCACAGAGGTATTGTTAAAGTGCTTAAGATTCGTGCTCTGTTTGAGGACTACGGCAACAAGGTTTACAAAGACAGAGAACTTGTTGATGCAATTGACCTTATTGAAGAATCAAAGGTTGCAAGCACAATGCAGCCGATTGCAATTGATAAGAATCTTGTTAAAAATGCAAAGAAAACCAAAGATAAGGCAAAAGTTGCCGAAGCTAAGGAACAACTCAAGAAAGATACTGAGATCAATGCAATGATTGAAGATGCAAAACTGATTCTTGATGAAATCTCAAAATATGACACGGAACTCGGTCACAAAAAGCTTGCATTTGCAAAGAAAATCTATGCTGAAGGATATGAAGGCTTGAAGTATTACGACAAGTCGGCGCATAAAAAGGCTAAGAAATATCTGCCGAAAAAAACTGCTGAGGATAAAGAGTTCAGAAAGTTTGAACTTGAATATCTCAGCAACAAAAAGCGCAGTGCAAAACTTATTGCAAAATATTATCCGAACGGTGTTGGCGAGTTTGACATGGAATCACTCATCAGCCTTTATGATAAGATCAACTCAGCTGAGGAGAACATTGCAGATCTCTATGCTGAATATGACAAGATTGCAAAGACAAACAAGGCTGAAGCAAAGGCAATCAAAGCTAAAATCAGTGAACTGAAAGCGCAGATTAAAGAACTTAACAAACAGCTTGAAGTTGTCAATAAGAAGTATGTTATCCACAACAGAGTTGTTAAGCCGTTCACAGACGCTGAAAAAATCGTCACACAGGATATCAACTATCACAGATATGACGAAATTTTGGCTCAGTATGAAGATGCTAAGGTTAAGGCTGAAGAGGCTGAACGTCTTGCCGCACTTGAAGAAGAGCGCAAAAGAGAAGAAGAAGCCGCTTATGACAAAAAAGTCAAAGAAGAAAAGAAACTTGCAAAAGCATCAAAGAAATCAAACAAATAAAATGGAGTTATTTGCAATTTTATCCCCGCCGCAGGCGGGGATAACACAAATTAAGCTTCATATTTGGGATATTCTCAAATCAAAGGCGGATACTTTCGGGTGTCCGCCTTGTTTTTAGGTAATAAGTAATAGGGAATAAGTATTCGGGTGAGCGGATGGCTGAATTATAGATATAGTCCGCAGAGGAGGATAGCACAGCTAAATTATGCTTCGCATAGCTAAATTTGCTTCACAAGCTAAATTATTCACTGCGTGAATAGCTGTTTTTGCTTACGTCAGTGTTTCTTATTGCTTACTTATTTCTTTTAAAAGAACAAGTAAGTGCCTGTTCGGCATGAGGATAACTGACAGTTGTAACACATTAAAATCCAAGAAACCGAATCTATATTCTTAGCTGATAATATTTGCCTTGCATGCTGAAAATCACTGCGTTTTGTTTAATTTACACCTAAATTATGACAGCGTGTATATATTTTGTGGGAATATTTACTTATAGTTAAT
>JAMPDR010000068.1 GCA_023665555.1 Ruminococcus sp. | reverse complement strand
GTTCAGCGCCTGCATATACACGAAGTCTTGTTAAAGCCTGACGGCCGATTGTTGTATCGGGAACCATACCCTTGATTGCCTTTGTCATAACGAACTCGGGCTTAGTCTTAAGAAGAGTACCATACTTAACTTTCTTCATGTTACCGATGTAACCTGTGTGATGATAATAAACCTTCTGCTCAAGCTTTTTGCCTGTGAGAACAACTTTGTCAGCGTTGATAACGATAACATGGTCGCCGCAATCAGCATGAGGAGCAAAGGTCGGCTTATGCTTGCCGCGAAGAAGATCGGCTGCTTTGGCTGCAACCTTACCGAGGGTCTGACCTTCGGCATCAATAACATACCACTTACGTGTGATGTCGCCTGCTTTAGGCATGTAAGTTGACATAAACTTTTCCTCCAAACTTTTACTTATTCATTTTGCCTTAGTATATTATCACAAGGTCGGCACTTTGTCAACACATTTTTATAAAAAATTTAATTTAGATTTCATTATCTCTGCTTTTCTTTGATTTTCTTTGATTTTCAGCTAGTTTGCTCATCAATGATTTTTGCTATTTAAATATGCGGGTAGGCTTTTTCTGTTCGAAAGGTCCTACCCGCATATTATTATCATTATTAAACTTTATAAAGCGTCAAAGCCTTAACAGCGTGTGGCTTTATGCTAAACACAACATTGCCGCTTAAAGCTGTATGTATATCACCCGTCCACATGTCCGCCGCATTATATTTACCGTCAAAACCATACTGCGGCAAATCAAGTTCAATATCACGTTCGGCATCCGCAAGATTAAACACAGCAACAACATCATTTCCGTCCTTGTCGGTGCATGCCCACGCGGCTTCTTCAACCGTTCTGTAAAGTTGTCTGTTGTTCGATGAGCATATATCAAGATTTAATATACTTTCGTTTGTGATAACAGCTAAATCTGCCGCTCTGTTTTCACGAAGTTCACCGCCCAGAATCAGCGGAGAGCGAAAGATTGACCACAGCGTCATCATTGTTTTTTGTTCATCGACGGTAAAATTTGTATATCTGTTTTTTTCACCGATGTATGCACTGTTTTTTGAAATTCTTCCGAGCGGCAACATATCACAGTCAGGCCAACATCCTTCTTTCACATAAGACTGCCACTTTTCACAGCGTTCAAACATTGCATAAAGTTTATCCCATCTGTCCCAAAAGTCACCTGTCATTCTCCACATGTTCGCATGCTCGGAAAGATGTTCCGCTTCTTCAATCAAAGCAGGGCCGGGTGAAAGACTCAGCACCATGTCTTTGCCGCATTTATCAATTGCACGGCGAATCATTTCAATTTCATCTTTTGCCGAATACAGATTATCAGGTTTAAACTCCGTCACAGCGATATCGTCAACTTTGACGAAGTCAACATCCCACGATGCATACATCTCAAAAAGGCTGTCGTAGTATTCCTGGGCACCGTCTTTGCGGCTATCGACCCCGTACATGTCAGTGTTCCACGAGCATATCGAAAATGACTGAGCAATCTCTCTTGCAGTGTGAGTTGTATTTTTCAGCGCAGTGTTCATATGTACTGCCTGACGCGGAATACCTCTTAAAATATGTATACCGAATTTGAGTCCCATAGCATGGATTTTATCGGCAATCGGCTTAAAGCCATTACCGTCTTTCGCACTCGGAAACCGATTTTCCGCAGGAATAAGACGTGAATATTCATCCATGCAAAGTTCAGTAAAATTGTTATAATCATTCGATTTTGCATTCGGCTCATACCACTGTATATCACAAACGATATATTCATAGCCGTATTGCTTTAAGTTGTCTGCAACATACTGCGCATTACCGAGAAGCTGTTCTTCTGTCACTGCCGCTCCGTAGCAATCCCAGCTGTTCCATCCCATTGGCGGACGCAATGCAAGTTTATCTTTTTCTCTCATGTAATCATCCCTGTTTCATTTGTGATATTTTGTTCCGATTGAAATCTGCATTGCACGGTAAATCTGTTCAAGCAGCATTACCCTTGCAAGTTGATGCGGAAAAGTCATTTTGCTCATTGAAAGTCTAACATTGCTTTTCGCCTTGACTTCGCCGCTCAGACCGAACGAGCCGCCGATTATAAATGTGACATTGCTTATACCGGAAACTGCATCTGCATCAAGTTTCGCGCTAAGTTCCTCGGAAGAAAGTTGCTTTCCTTCAATGCACATGGTATATACTTGTGAGCCGTTTGGAATCTTTTCAATGATACGCTTGCCTTCGCTTGAAAGAGCATTTTCGATTTCCTTTTGCGAGGGATTGTCGCTGAGCCTTTCAGGTGTAAGTTCAACAATATTCAGCTTGCATAAAGCAGAAAGACGTTTTTTATATTCATCGCAGGCATCTCTGAGATACTGCTCTTTCAGCTTACCGATGCAAATCAGTGTTATATTTAACATTCATCGCACCTCTGCCTCAGGCAATCAACGCATCAATGTTTTTATCAATAAGTGCAAAGAACTTATCAAGAATTTTCTTATCCTCATCGCTTCCGCGAACGCACATTGAAAGAGTGATAACCTTATTGAGCGTTGTTGCGGAGAGCAGAGCAAACGGCTTATATTTAACTGCGCCGCTCATGAATCCGTCAATTGGCTGATTACCGTCAAAAGCAAGCTTATCAGCTTCAAGGATTCCGATATTGCTCATTGCAAGCAAAGGATTATTATATCCGATTTTGATCAAATCTTCACTTACTGCGTTTGGTACGATTTTGAACGCAGTTGAAAGCAACGGCAAGCCATGAAGTCCGATAAAGTCGTCCTGTTTGAATTTGTTTGAACTTTGAACAACATATCTGAGCGTTTCAAAAATATCTCTGCCGCGTTCTGGAACCGCGCACTGCATCCACGCTGTATGATTAGTAAGACCTGTTTCTTCGGCATTTTCAAGATGGCGGCGTAAATCAATCGCACATGAGATTGTTACAGTATCTTTTTCGGGGAATTCAGCAAGTTCATAGATACTGTAGAAATACGCAGCAACAAGCATATCGTTAACAGTTGCATCATGCGCTTTGCCTTTGGTTTTGATCTGCTCCAGTTTTTCGCTGCCGATTTTGTGCTTATATATAAATGAATAGTCTGTCTTTTTTGCTTCAGCAAACGGGAATCCATGCGGATCTTTTTCGCCGATGTTTTTATAAAGGCTCTTCGCGATTTCCTTTTCGTTTTCGCCAAGATCTTTGTAAACGTCTTTATATGAACGGCTTCCCTCTTTGATAGCAAGAGGAATCTGACCGTTTTGAACATAGTTGTTATAGTTGCTGCAAAGCGACTTAAGGAAGTATTTGAAATCGCCGCCGTCCATGCACATATGATTTTCAATGACACAAAGGTCAGTTTTTCCGTTGTGGATAAACAGCGCAATTTTCATCTGTATTTTACCATCGGGCGGCAGGCACTGGGTAAGAAACTCATTTTTTGCCTGTTCAAGTTCATCACCGTTCAAATCATAATGCACGGCTACTATATCTTCAATTTTATACGGCTCAACTTCCCAATAAGGGCGCACCTTGTTATCAACAAAGCGTGAATGTAAAACAGGTACTTTTTCAAGGAAACATATAACAACCGTTTTGAAAGCCTGAACGTTTATTTCACAGTCATAATCAAGTTCAACGTGCACCATTCTGTCGTTATATGAACGGAACATATAGTGCATTTTATCCCATAATTCAGCAGGTAATTTCTGTTTCATTTTCACTTACTCCTTATTTTTTAGACTTAAGAACGTTGACTGCAAGCAGAGCAATATCAACAACTAAGCCTAAAAGTATGATGAGCCAGCCTGTTGCCCAAACAGAAGGAACAAACAAACCGATTGCAACATAAACAAGTGCGCAAATAGCGGGAATTTCAACAAGCAGGCTTGCAAATGCAATTTTGCTTTTTGCAACACTTGCAATTGCAGCGTCTGCACTCAAAGCCACAGCAACACCGAGAATGAAGATTATGTAGCTTTTAACAGCTGAAAACAGGATAAGACCAACAAGAAATGCAAAAACACAGAAAATCATGATTGCCGCGAAACTCATAAGTCTTGCAGCAGGAATATTAGGTTTCTCTTTTGAAACGGACTTTTTGATGCCTGCGACCAATCCGCAGCATACTGCAATCAAAATACCGCCGACAAGAATCAGCCATGTTTTACCCCATGACTTTGTGAAAAAGCTGACTGCAATATAAACCACAACCAAAAGCAAAATGCCCATCACCGCAAGACTTGAACCGAGTTTGCCTTTTTGAACGGCTTTTTCTTTACTATCGATCTTGCTTTTATAGTTGATGAACTCCTGTTTAATATCAGGATGCTCACCAATTACAATTGCTTCAACGGCTTTCATGTCTGTCAGGCCGCTTTTAATAAGAGCGTTAACTCTTTCTGTGGTTTCCTCAATGATACTCTTTTTGAATGCGAAAAATGCTTTGTCATGTTCAAAGCCCTCAAGCTGTTCGTTAATATAATTTGATATTACCTTCATAAAAAACTCCCCTTTGAATTGATTTTTTTATTATACAACACTCTATATATGAATGTATATTATTTATGCAAAATTAACAGAATATTTATTTTTGCACAAATACCATATAGATAATAGAATGACTACATTAAAAACAGATTAAAGTTTCTGTTATGAGATAGAAATAATTAAGAGTACTTGCGCACACAAGTACTCTTCTTAATGCCAACACAATCAAAAGCGGATAACATCTTCAAGGTTTTCTTTCGGATTGACCGTAAGCATATAGTCGCGGTTAAGCACTGCACCCGTTTCATAGATAGCAGCATAACTTGTCTGATACGCAAGCTCAGGCATATTGTTCTCAGTGCTTAAATGTCCGAGAAACAGCCTTGTTGTTCCCCTTTCAATCAGCTGTGATGCAACATCTGCACAAACCTCATTTGAAAGATGTCCCGTATCAGAAAGTATGCGTCGCTTCAGATAGTACGGATATGGTCCGTTTTCAAGCATACCCACATCATGGTTTGATTCGAGCATAACCAAATCACAACCAATGATTGAATTCATGATTTCATTTGTAATGTGACCTATATCGGTTGCCACCGCCGCTTTTCTTTCATCGGGTAATTCAATTGTAAAACCGCAACTTTCATTGCTGTCATGCGGTGTTTTGAACGGCTTAACAAATAGATCACCTATTTCAACACCCTCCTGCGGCATCACATAAAACGGGAATTTCCCGTTAAGTATTTCCGCTTCTTCAAGCCCCTGTAAAGTTCCCTCGGTTGCATAAACGGGTATGTTATAGTTACTTGCAATAATACGTATACCTTTTATATGATCACTGTGTTCATGAGTCACAAAAATTGCAGATATAGCAGACGGGTCGATATTCCTGTCAAGCAGTGCGTTTTTCATTCTTTTCGCGCTAACACCTGCATCAATAAGAATCCCTGTTTTTGATGAACCGATGAATGTTGAATTTCCCGAACTTGAGGAAAAAAGAGAGCAGAATCTTGCCAAATTTATCATTCCTTATCCAAATTGGTATATTTTTAAAACTAAAGCGAATTTTCTATTTCATGTGAGCGTTTATAATGAGAAATCAATTTGCAGATCTGCAAATCCAACCAAATACGCTATGCTTTGCGAACGACACATTACCATTGGTACAAATTACCACGCATAATTACGCATTAAGCATTACGAATTAAATTCATCCCTAATTAAAACAGGTGTCCCATTGTCAGTTCAATAAGACACCTTGGTTTTACTAATTTAATTATCAACCCACCGCATTATGTCTGTCGACATCATCGTCAAAATTTTTGCGATAGATATCTGCGCCGAGATTTCGCAACTTTTCAACGTAATCCTCATAACCCCTGTCAATATAAAGGATATCCTCAATCTCTGTTGTTCCTCTTGCAATCAAGCCTGCAATTATCATTGCCGCGCCTGCTCTGAGATCATCTGCTCTGACAGGTGCACCCGCAAGTTCTTCAACGCCCTGGAAAACCGCCATTGTTCCGTCAACTTGAATGTTTGCACCCATCCTTGTGAGTTGATCAACATATTTGAATCGATTATCCCATACACCCTCCGAAACAAGGCTTGTGCCCTCTGCAACAGTGAGAAGCACACTCATTTGCGGCTGCATATCTGTCGGAAAACCGGGATGAGGCATAGTTTTGAGATTGCAACGTTTGAATTTTCCATTTGATTCAACACGAACTGCATCGTCATATTCCGTAACTCTGACACCGCACTCAACAAGTTTTGCGGTTATCGATTCCAAATGCTTCGGGATAACATTTTTAACAAGGACATCTCCGCCTGTTGCAGCAGCAGCAACCATATAAGTACCTGCTTCGATCTGATCCGGAATAATTGAATAAGTGCAGCCGTGAAGACTTGAAACACCGTGAATCTTAATCACGTCAGTACCTGCACCTCGCACGTCGGCACCCATTGCGTTAAGGAAGTTGGCAAGGTCAACAATGTGAGGTTCTTTTGCTGCGTTTTCAATAATTGTTAAACCTCGCGCCTTAACTGCAGCAAGCATAACATTAATCGTTGCACCCACTGAAACCTTATCCATATAAACAGAACTGCCTGTTAAACAATCAGCATATGCATTGATCATTGCCTTTTCAACATTGGCTGTTGCACCAAGAAGTTCAAATCCCTTTATATGAAGGTCTATAGGTCTTACACCGAAATTGCATCCGCCCGGCAAAGCAACTTTTGCTCTGCAAAATCTTCCCAGAAGTGCACCGATAAGATAATATGATGCACGAAGCTTCTTAGTCATTTCGTGCGGCACAATGTAGGAATTAACGGTTCTTGTGTCAATTTCAAGTGTATGTTTATTAATCAGCTTAACACCTGCACCCATGCTGTGCAGAATATTAACCATACAGGTTACATCGCTGATATTCGGTATATTTTCAATACGGCAGACATCCTGGGCAAGAAGTGTTGCTGGAATAATTGCAACAGCAGCATTTTTAGCTCCGCTTATTTCAACTTCGCCCGACAGTACGTTGCCGCCATGGATAACAAGCTTTTCCAAAAAGTATCTCCTCTTTCCGTCAATCGCTGAAAGGGCGCGCCAGACGCACCCACAAGACGAATTTCACATTTCGTCTTCCGGAAACAAATTTTCCAAATCCGTGTAATCATAAAGGCTCTGTGCTGAGAAAAAATAATAATTGCTGTGGATACGCTGAGTGATGCCAAATATTGAGCCTTCACCGAACCAAAAAGCACGGTAACAATTACATCATATTCCACCTTAACCGATGGTATTATAACACTTACGGCCGCAAAAAGAAAGCCTTTTTTAGCTTTTTGTGGAAAACAGCCAAAATATTAACATAAAATTACCCAATTTTAACAAATCTATTCAAATCGATTGACATAATAATTTCCATAGCCTTTCCGGCTATAAACAGTTGTTCATTAAAAAATTATACATGCCTTGCTGTAGCCGGACAAGGCGTATAATGGAAATTCAGTCCATTCAAAATTATGCCATAGGCAAATTTTGAGGACACACAATCTGAATATTAGTGTGATTTTTCACACTAATATTCGTTTCCTTTATATTATATCAAAACTGCGGCATAATAAAACTTATAAAAATAATGAAAATTTTCAAAATTCCAGTGATTAAAAACTAAAAAATTATTTACATATTTATCCTGTTATGTTAAAATGTTAGTCGAACAAATTTTCGGTAAAGGTGGATAAATAAAAATGAAATCACCCCTTGCAGACAGAATCAGACCCACTACAATTGACGAAATGGTTGGTCAGAAACATCTTCTTGAAAAAGGCAAAGCACTAAGAAATATCATTGAGTCAGGCGAACTGCCTAACCTTGTTTTTTACGGTCCGTCAGGTGTCGGAAAAACCACACTCGCCTCAATCATCGCAAAATCAACCAACCGAAAATTCCACAAGCTTAACGGTACATCGGCATCAACCGCTGACATTAAAGCTATCGTTGCCGAACTTGATACCTTTGCTGCCGTCAACGGTATACTGCTCTATCTTGATGAGATTCAGTATTTCACTAAAAAGCAACAGCAAACCCTCCTTGATTATATCGAAAAAGGAGAAATAACGCTGATTGCCTCCACAACCGAAAATCCTTATTTCTATATACATAACGCTATTCTCAGCCGTTCAACCGTTTTTGAATTTAAGAGCGTAACCGCTGAAGATATCGTCCCTGCTGTTGAGCGCGGTTTCAGAATTTTGCAAGAGGAAAGAAGCATCGCGATCGAAACCGAAAACGGGGTCTGCGAACACATTGCACGTGCCTGCGGCGGCGACGTTCGCAAGGCAATGAATTCGGTTGAACTTTCAGTTTTGAGCACCACTGAAAAAGACGACAAATATATTATAACGCTTGAAAAGGCACAGGAACTTACTCAAAAAAGTTCAATGAAATATGACCGTGACGGCGATGAACATTATGACATTCTCTCGGCATTTCAAAAATCAATGCGGGGATCTGATGCCAACGCTGCCCTTCATTATCTCGCCAGACTGCTCGAAGCAGGGGATCTGCCGTCAGCAACAAGACGGCTTATGGTTTGTGCCTGTGAAGATGTCGGACTTGCTTATCCTATGATAATTCCAATTGTCAAAGCCGCTGTTGATGCCGCCCTAATGGTAGGTTTGCCTGAGGCAAGAATACCTCTTGCTGATGCGGTCGTTTTGGTTTGCAACAGTCCGAAATCAAATTCAGCATATCTTGCCATGGATGCCGCCGTTTCAGACATCAAGCGCGGCAACATCGGACCGATTCCACGTCAGCTTCAAAACAAACACTATGACGGCGAGGACAATCAAAATAAAGGACAGTTCTATCTCTATCCGCATGACTATCCAAATCACTATGTTAAGCAGCAATATCTTCCCGACGTGCTGAAAAGCAGGCAATACTATGTTCCCGGCGAAAACAAAAATGAGCAAGCCGCCGCAGAGTATTGGAAAAAGATAAAATAAAAACATCATAAGAGAAACCGCTGATTAGTTTTGTACTAATCAGCGTTATTTTATATCAGTTTCAGTTTCACACAAATACTCAACACGTCGTCAGTATAATCCGCAGTTATCGTGCCGCCCATTTGTTCAACAAGAGTTCTTGCAATTGACAACCCTAAGCCGGTTGATTTTCGTGCAGTTTCAACTGTGTAAAACCTATCGAACAACTTTTCGGTCTGAACTTTATCCAACAAATGAGCCTTATTGGAAAACGTTATTTCACCGCTTTCAGAAAGAGTGATTGTTAAATCACCGTCACTGTATTTGATTGCATTATTCAGCAGATTTGAAAATATACGTGTGAGTGCAGAACGGTCAGCATTGCAAACAACCTTGCTTTCGGGAATATTTATCAACGGATCTATACCACGTTCATTCAAAGCCTGATAAAAGGCGGCTATACTTTCTTCTAAAATACCGTTTATTTCAACAGGTTCAAGCTGTAAATCATCATTCGTTGCAACAATGACTGAATATCTGAACAGTTCCTCAGTGAGTTGTTTCAGGTTTTCAATTCTGTTCTCAATGATTTTGAGATAATTCTCAACCTGCTCGGATTTCTCCTCTTGTTCAAGCAAATCAAGATAGCCGCAAATTGCAGTTAACGGTGTGCGCAAGTCGTGCGATATGTTGGTGACTGCATTTTTCAGTTCTGTGTCACCAAGAAGAAAACGTTGTTGTTGCTCACGCAGTTTTTTCAGCTGAATGTTGATATCAGCCGCAAGTTGTCGCATGTGTCTATCGCGGCTTGAAATGTCAATCAGAGTATTGGTGTCTGCTGTGAGTCGGTCTGAAAATGCTTCTTTAATTTCATCTGCCGATTTTCTCATGAGATATATCTTAACAATAAGCACCGATATAACCACAAGCAATACTGCTATTACGACCCACAACAACGTTTGCATAATTATTTTATTTCCTTTATTTCAAATCTTTTTTACGGAACAACAGCAATCCGCAAACTGTCACGGCAACAGTCAATATGATTGAATAAGCAATACACATCAGCGGATGCGGCAGTTCAGTGTTAGATATCAATATCGCCTGTCCTGTCGGCAAGAGTTTCAAAAGAGAATCAAGAATAATTCTCAGCTTCCCACCAATGTAATTAGGATTAAGATGCGGATCCGTAGTTTCGATTCCATTTTCCGTCAGTATCATTTCGCTTGTCATTTCAGGCTCTTGAAGAGCATTGTAAATCATAGAACCTAATATCATCAAAACAAAAGCTAAAAGTATTGTTGCAACCGCACTTGCCGCTTTATTAAAGCAGTTCATACTGATCAAAACGAAAATTGACGAAAGTGAAATATTCAGCAAAATGCTGATAAGCATATATAAAAACACCTGCGAAATCGGTATTTTCCAAATACCTACTCCTGGAATTCCGACAAGGCCGCCTATAAAATAAGCGAACATAAGCAACGTTGAAATAACCGTACTTGTAATCACTGCCGAAAGATAAACATTGAATCTGGTGTGTCCGATAATGATTTTGTTTCGCATTGCGCCGTCGCTATATTCTGTTCCAAAAAACAGACTGATAACAACAGCCGTAAATATACCAAAAACGGGAACAAGTTCAAAATATGTACTTTCAAGAGTAGCCCATCCCCCGACTGCCTCAATGTCTGCAACATTTCTCACGTAATTCAGCATACTTACAACCGAAACAATAAGAACAGCTGACATCATGAGCCAAAACACTTTGTTTTTGAAAAGACGTGAAAGATTTGATGATAATAACTTACTCATGACTTTCACCTCCAACCAGACCGACATAATAACTTTCAAGGCTTTCATCATGCTCCTGAACTGAAATTACATCACAGTTTTCCTGTGCCAATGCCCATGTCAGACGTGTTATACCTATTTTCGCATAAACATCCGCTTTTGTGTCGGAAATGATTTTATATTCCGCACACATGCTGTCAAGTACACGCGAAAGTGCTTTTGTGTCAGTCACCTCAACGCGCATACATTTGCGGCATGTTTTTTCCAATTCTTCGGCACTGATCTCCTTGATTATATGACCGCCGTCAATGAAACCATAATGTGTTGCCAACCTTGAAAGTTCATCAAGAATGTGGCTTGAAATCAAAACCGTTATTTGCTTTTCACGGTTAAGTTTTAAAATAAGTTCGCGCATTTCAATGATGCCCTGCGGATCAAGTCCGTTCACAGGCTCATCAAGCACCAAAAAATCGGGATTGCCTGCAAGTGCAATTGCTATTCCTAACCTCTGACGCATACCGAGTGAAAAGTTTCTTGCTTTCTTCTTTCCGGTATCGCCAAGACCCACAAGCTTTAACAGTTCGTCAATACCGTCAAATGACGGTGCACCCAAAACACGATACTGCTCTTTCAGATTTTCTTTCGCAGTCATGTCAAGATAAATAGACGGTGTTTCAACAACTGCGCCCATTCTTCTGCGTGATTTTGAAAAAGCACTTTCTGTGTTCTTTCTTCCGTAAAGTTCGTAGTATCCTGCTGTGGGATTCTGAAGTCCGCAAATCAAGCGAATCAACGTTGTTTTTCCTGCTCCGTTTTTGCCGACGAATCCATAAATCGAACCTTTCGGAACATTCATTGTCAAATTGTCCAGCGCCTTGAAATGCTTATATGTTTTGCAAAGTGCGTTGGTTCTCAAAACATATTCCATAAATATCAACCTCCTGTTTTGATGGGAGTGTCCAAATGCAGAGTTTAATTTGTGTTCCCCGCCGCAGGCGGGGAACACATGGCAAATAAAATCTCTAAATGTCCACTCCTGTTTTGATGCTGATATTCTATCTTGCAAAAGTTAAGAAAGCGGTTAAGGAAAACGTAAAGATATCGTTAAGATTTATTTCATTTTGAATCCGATTCCCCAAACGGATTCTATATATTCCTTGCCGTTAACCTCACGCAGCTTTTTGCGCAAATTGCTAACGTGTATCTTCAGCGAGTTTTCTGTGCAGTCGGGAGTATCTTCACTGATACGATCAAGCAAGACCGACTTTGCAATCACCTGAGATGGATTTTTCATAAGTAACTTCAAAATTGCATATTCCGTTCTTGTCAATTTTACTTCTGAGTCACCGATTTTAATCATATGCATGTTCGGATGCATCACTATATCATCAAAGGCTATAACCTCGTTCGCATCATTCGGCTCATGCTTTCTCAGCTGCACAACTATTCTTGCCAAAAGTTCTTTTGTGTCAAACGGTTTCGTCACATAATCCGCCGCACCGTCAAGCAACAACTTAACCTTATCGTCAACATCAACCTTTGCACTGACAATTATAACAGGTATGCCCTTAATTTTGCGAAGAACCTCTTCGCCGCTCATCCCCGGCAACATTAAATCAAGCAAAATTAAATCAGGCCTTCTGTTTTCCAGCAAAAGCAAGGTTTCCGTTCCGGAATAAGCACGCAGAACGCTATAGCCATCTTTTGTCAATATTTCCTCAAGCATGTTTCCGATATGCATATCGTCATCTGTGATAAGAATTGTTGCCATGAAGTTCACCTCTGCAATAAATTACCGATTATTATACTATTCTTTCCACTTTAAAACAAGCATAACAAAAAAGCACGGAGAGTCCGCTGTAAGAATTTTTGTCGCACAAAAAAACAAGCGGTACAGGTTCACAACCCATACCGCCATAATTTTTATAATGATTTTTATACTTCGGAAGAGCCGATTTAAGCAAAGGTGTACATCTTTGACTAACTCAGGGCTTCCACTATTTCATCAATCTTCTGATTACTGCTTCGCAGTCTGCTGCATCCATGATCTTCGGAACCGGATAAAGCGGATTGCCTTCCTTGAGAGCACGTTTAACGATAACAGGAAGATCTTCTTCCTTGATCATGTCAAACTTATCAGGGATGTTCATCTTGCGATTGAGTTCCTTGATTGCCTCGATGAATGCATTTGCCTTTTCAGCGTCTGTTCCGTCTGTCTTAACGCCTGCGATAACAGCAAGCTGTGCAAGACGTTTATGTGCAGTTTCGCCATAATATTCAAGAACATACGGAAGAATTACTGCATTTGCAAGACCGTGAGGAATTCCGTAGTAACCGCCGAGATTATGTGCAATTGCATGTACATAGCCGACATATGCTCTTGTGAATGCCATACCTGCATAGTATGATGCTTTGAGCATCTGGTTTCTTGCTTCAAGGTCCTTACCGTTTTCATATACCTTTTCGATGTTATCGAAAATCATTCTGGTTGCCTTTTCAGCATATTCTTCGGTTGACTTAACATTGCTCTTGCCGATATAAGCCTCAACCGCATGGGTAAGTGCATCCATACCTGTTGTTGAAGTGATGTGCGGCGGAAGGCCGAGAGTAAGTTCGGGGTCAAGAACCGCATACTTCGGACGAAGCTTCGGATCGTTGATTGCGTTCTTTTCGTGAGTTGTTGTGTCTGTAACAACTGCTGCAAGTGTGGTTTCTGAACCTGTACCTGCTGTTGTTGGAACTGCAAAGAGCGGAGGAAGCTTATGACGAAGTTTCAAAACACCTCTCATCTGTCTTACGGTCATTTTTGGGTTTGCAACCCTTGCTGCTGTTGCTTTTGCGCAGTCCATCGGTGAACCGCCACCGAAAGCAATAACACCCTCGCAGTTGTTATCGAGATAAAGCTGAAGAGCATCCTCGATGTTGTCGATTGAGGGGTTCGGCTGAGTTCCGTCATAAACGACATACTCAATTCCGATTTCTTCAAGCTTTGCAAAAAGTCCGTCAAGAAGATGAA
>JAMPDR010000067.1 GCA_023665555.1 Ruminococcus sp. | reverse complement strand
ATATTGCTTTTTAAAAAGTGTCAACTTTTAGCTGAAACAAAGTAGTAGGGGCGCGCATTGCGCGTCCGCTGACCGAGTTTATTTTAATCTTCTGTAAGACCCAGCAATTCATTTGCTTCGCTTTGATTGATTTCTTCAACTGAGCGAAGCTTTTTTTGAATCTGTTCGTTTCTGTTGTGGGCATCATCAAGGCTTTTGCCTGCTTCGTCAATTTTCTTTTTTGCCTTTTCAAGCAGAGCACCGAATTTATCATATTGTGCCTTTGCCGCCGCGAGAAGTGTACGAACTTCTTTTGCCTTTTCATTGATAGCAAATGCTCTGAAACCGACTGAAAGCGAGTTGAGCAGGGCGGTGATTGTGCTCGGTCCTGCAATCATTACACCAAATTCATTTTGGCATCTTTCCGCAACACCGTTCCTTGAACTGAGAATTTCGCCGTACAATCCCTCTGTTGCAAGATACATGATTGCAAACGGTGTGGTATTCGGTTCATTGATATATTTCTTAACATCTCTTGCCTGGCTGATAATTCGCGCTTCGAGAGCCTTTCGCGCCGTTTCAACACCTTGCGTATCTCCGCTGTCGGCTGCATCGCACAGTCTTATGTAGTCCTCAACAGGGAACTTTGAGTCAATCGGAAGATAGGTTATCTGATTTTTATCCTCGTTTGACGGAATTTTGACGGCAAATTCAACGATATCTCTTGAGCGCGGATTCGGCATAACATTTTTGTCGAACATACCCGGTATGGTCTGATTGAGAAGTCCTTCAAGCTGAACCTCTGCCCATGTTCCGCGGGATTTAACGTTTGTCAGAATACGATTGAGCGATGCGACATTTTGTGTTACCCCGCCCGAAAGGACTTTCATTTCGCCGAGAGATTTATAAACATTTTCCAGCTGATCGCTGACCTGCTGAAATGATGAGTTGAGCCGTTTGGTGAGAGTTTCGTTCAGTTTTTCATCAACGGTATTTCTGATTTGTTCAAGTTGTTTTTCATTGCCCTGACGCATTTGCGCAAGATTTTGAGATATCGCTTCAAGTGCCTTAACATTAAAGTTATAGTTGTCCTGGGCAGTCTTTTCAATTTTCTTGCTCATGCTGTCAAGCATAGCAGTGGTTTCGCGGCGCAGATTGCTTTGGCTTTGTGATGATTCCATGCGGTTTCTTGCAAATTCCTCGCTGACCGAACTGTTAAGCTGAGTGAGTTTTTCGCTGATTCTTCGCTCAGTTTCTTCACTATGCTTTAAAATATCGTCATAATCTTTGTTTTGATTCGATTTTTTCATTAAAATTAAAGTCATAATGCTTATAATAAAAAGAGCAATAATGCTGATGACCGTCAGATACGGTATTATTTTTTCCATTTTGTGAATCTCCTTTAAGCTGTTGTTAGGAGAATTATACCAATTATTTACATCAGCTTGATTACATAAACGAATTTTAAAATTGAACTTTTAAGGAACGGAATAAAGAAATGATGAAAAGAATTATCAGTCTTGCTTTTTGCATGATATTAGTTTTAAGCTGCTTTTCCGCTTGCGGCTCAAAAGGCACAGGTAAACAGCTTGTTTTTCCGATAGATAATGAACCCGAATATCTTGACCCGCAGATTGTGTCTGATGTCGGTGCAAGGAATATCATTGCCAACTGCTTTGAGGGGCTTGTTACATTCAATGAAAACGGAGAAATAGTTCCTGCCGCCGCAGAAAGCTATAAAGTATCGGGCGACGGACTTACATATACTTTCACGCTTCGTGATGATCTTTATTGGAGAATTACAACTGCTGCGAAAAATACCATTGAAAAAGTACTCGGTGAGAATGGCATCGATCAGTTCGACACTAAGATAACGGCTGATGATTTCGTTTTCGGAATCAGAAGAGCACTTCGTCCCGAAACTAAATCACCTTATGCAGAAAATCTCATGGCAATCAGAAATGCGCAAAATGTCAACAGCGGCAAGGTTTCCGAAACAAAACTCGGTGTGACTGCCGCCGATGCACGAACTCTTGTGATATCACTTGAAAGGCCTGATGCTGATTTGTTGCTGACTCTCACAACACCTGCATGCATGCCGTGTTGTAAGGAGTTTTTTGAGTATACAAAAGGCAGATACGGACTTTCAACGGCGTACCTTTTGTATAACGGACCGTTTTATATCAGCAACTGGGCTGAGAAAACTGCAATCACTGCAAGGAAAAATGAAAAGTATCACGGTGTCCTTAATGAGGACGGAGAAACATGGATATCAAAAGAGCCGGCGAAACCATCATCAATTTATTTTTCATTCAACAATGAGCAGGCGACGCGCGGCAGAAAGGTAAAAGACGGCACATACGATGCCGCTCCGCTGACAGTTTCGCAAGCTGAAGAACTGATTAAAAATAAAAAAATCACTGTTAAGGAGTTTGACAGTGCAGTGTTCTCAATGGTGTTCAATTGTGCTGATGAGTCGGTTTCAAATATCAACATCCGCCGCGCAATTGCGCAGTCTGTCAGTTTGAATCCTTTGCTTGAAGCTACCGAAAAAAAAGCCGCCGCAGGAATCATACCAAGTTCAATGAGCCTTTCAAGCAAGCAATACAGATCATCGGCATCCGCATTTACTCAGCCCGTGCTTAAGGATAAAACGGCAGTCAGCCTTTTGAAAAAGGGACTTGAAGAACTTGAACAAAGAGATATTGAACTTACCGTTCTTTGTGAGCAGGAACATGAAAATGCGGTCAGAGCGATGATGCAGCAGTGGCAGTCGGTGTTCGGTGTTATTTTCAGCATATCAGTTGAACCCGTAACAAGTGAAACGCTTGCAGAAAGACTTAAAAGCGGAGAATATCAGATTGCGCTCACCGATATAAAATATAGCACTTCATCTGCGTTTGACTGTGTTGCAAGATACACATCGGGTTCGAGGGATAATTTTGTTAATCTCAATCAAAAGAAATATGATGCAATCATAAAAAAATACCGCAAAGCAAAAAATGAAGCGGCAAAGTTAAAAGTTCTTGAAGAGGCGGAGTCCTATCTGATTTCATGCAGCGTGATAATTCCGATTTATGAAACCGCATCTTATTGCGGTATAGCTAAAAATGTTTCGGGACTTGTCTTTTCACCGTCGGGAGATGTAGTGTATTTTAAGGATGGAATACGGAAATAGTGAGGTACTTGCGTACGGCTATGATGCGTTGGAAGTTTGTGCTGACGGTAAGATGCAGTCCGCAGAGAAAAATAAAAATCACCACTGTGTGCTTGACAAAGTGATAATGAAAGTATATACTATAAATACAAGAGGGCACTGCAGTAAGCGGTTGCTCGAAATTTCAAGTTATGAAAATAACCGTCTGATTTGCGAGGTCAGGGCGGTTATTTTTTTATGCTAAGTATGTAACCTGTTGCAAGAATAAGAATCAAAGCAACTATAGCTAAATATTCCATTAGCAACACCCCCTAATTTAAAATCAGAGGGCAAGCCCTCTGTTAGGAGAGCAACCGCCTACTTGGCTACCACCTCAGACATTGCTTTTGCCTGCGGCAAAGGTGTCCACCGGACACCCGCAACCTACCGTTATGTGCAGTACCCATCAAGACAATCACTGAACATGACTGCTTATATATTGTACTATCTTTGTTGTGTTTTTGTCAAATTAAAAATATTATTGTTGAATTTTGACTGTGCATATGATTGCGGACAGAATCTTACCTTAACTATAAACTTTACCCGCATCATTTTCCGTCAATTCCTGCCTACGTGCGAAAATCTTTTCGGAGTAACACCAAATTCTTCTTTGAAACATTTGATGAAATAGCTTTCCGAGCAGAAACCGAGATAGTATGCAACCTCTGAGCATGAACGATTGTGTATGAGCATATCTTTAGCGACGTTCAGCCGCTCTTTTTTTATGTACTGCGAAATTGTAACACCTGTGTCCTCTTTGAAAATTCGTGAAAGATAATCAGGTGAAAGTTCACATTCTCTTGCGAGTTGCTTTACGCTCAGCTTGCTGTGCAAATTAGTGTTGATGATATGCAGGCATTTTTTGACAGCGTATTGGTACTTGCCGTTTCGTTTGCTTTTTGCAATCAGTGTTGTAAGTTCGATTGACATTTTATAAAGATAGTTGAAAATGCTTTCGCCGCTTGTCATTTTGTCAATTGCCATAATGCCCTCGTCGGATTTGTTGAATGCAATCGTTTCGTCAAGCCCGCCCTGAATCGCATATCTTGTTGCAAGTGTGATACAGCACACAGCCGTATATTTCATCTGACGCAGATCATCGTCGCTCATTCTGCCAACAACAATTTTATTTTTTAAAAGAAGTTCAAGTGCTTTTTGCAAATTTTCAACGTCGCCGTTTTTGATTAATGAATAAAACATTTTTTCCGTTTCATATGTTGTGTGAGTAATTCCATGCTCACGTTCATCAAAAAGAGCATTGTTAGGAAGAATTTCTACGCATTGAAGAAGATTATATTGCATTGTGTTCACGTTCCTTAAATTAATATATCATAAATATATCACAAATATATTGTAATCGCAACCGAAAAATTACATTTTTAACGGTAAAATTATATTATTTCTTCTGCAAGTTTTGTAAAATACAATTATTGAGTTTTAACAAAGGACTATTGAAAAGCAGGTGACGTTTTTGGACAACATAACAAGAAGAGATAATGAAATGGCATATATATCCGACAGGAAAGTTATGATGCAGCAGTTCAGAAGTAAGTTCATTGCAAGACTCTATAGCAGAACAATTCCGTTTAATCGCCCTGTGGCGAATGTTTATTATAAACTGCTTGGCATCAAGCACGGAAAAGGCGCTTACTTTGAGCCGCCGTTTCGCGTAGATTACGGATTTAATATAGAGGTTGGCGATAACTTTTATGCAAACAGTAACTGCATTATCCTTGATGTAGGCAAGGTTAAAATCGGCGATAATGTGATGTTCGGACCTAACGTTTCGATTATAACAGCAGGCCATCCGATACACCCTGAAAGCAGAAGGTCACGTTATGAATACGGTATGCCAATCACAATAGGCAACGATGTTTGGATCGGTACAAACACGGTCATATGCCCCGGTGCAAGTGTCGGCAACGGCTGTGTTATCGGTGCAGGCTCGGTTGTGACAAAGGCGATGCCGGATAACACCGTATGTGTAGGAAATCCGTGCAGAGTTCTGCGTGAAATCACTGATGAGGACAGAAAGTACCTTTATAAAAAGCAAGAGTTTGACAGTGAAGCGTGGAAAGAAATTTGTGAACTATATAATTGGCCGCTTGATAAGTAAACGCTGAATTAATCATTGTTTACTAAGATAGGTCAAAATTTTAATAGAGGTGAAAATATAATGAAACATCCGGAAATTATTGAAAAAATGACACTTGAACAAAAGGCGGCTTTTGTTTCAGGTTTCGATTATTGGCATCTTGAGCACAGTGATGAGCTCGGCTTGCCTGAAATCATGGTTACCGACGGTCCTACAGGTTTGAGAAAGCAGGACCCCAACGGTAAAGTAGGTCTTGGCGGTTCTTATCCTGCAACTGCATTCCCAACGCTTGCTACCTGTGCATGCACATGGGATCCCGAACTGCTTAAAGAAGAAGGTGAGGCTCTCGGTGAGGAGTGCCTTAAGGAGAAAGTATCAGTTCTTCTCGGACCGGGTGTAAACATCAAACGTGCTCCTACCTGCGGCAGAAACTTTGAGTATTTCTCTGAAGATCCATATCTCACGGGTAAGTGCGCAGCGGCTTGGATAAACGGTGTTCAAAGCAAGAATATCGGCACATCAATGAAGCACTTTGCAGTCAACAGCCAGGAAGCATACAGAATGGTTATTGACGAGGTTGTTGACGAAAGAGCACTCAGAGAGTTATATCTCACAGCTTTTGAAATTGCAGTTAAAGAGGCTCAGCCGTGGACTATCATGAATTCATATAACCGTATTAACGGTGTTTATGCTTCACAAAACGACTTAACTCAGCAGCAGATTGCAAGAGGTGAGTGGGGCTTTAAAGGCTTGTTTGTAACTGACTGGGGTTCATCTGTTGACCGTATTCCCGGACTTAAAGCAGGCACTGACCTTGAAATGCCGTCAAGCGGAACGCTCAACACTGAAAAAATCGTTGCGGCAGTTAACAGCGGAGAACTTGATATGGAAACTCTTGACGAAAGAGTTGACACCGTTGTTGACCTTATCATGAAATCAAAGCCTGCTTTTGAAAAGGATCATACCTTTGATGCCGACGCACATCACGCAATCGCTCAGAAAGTTGCTGAAAGCGCAATGCAGCTGCTCAAAAATGATGATAAAATCCTTCCGCTTAAGGAAGGCGCAAAAGTTGCTGTTATCGGTGAGATGGCAAAGGCTCCGAGATATCAGGGCGCAGGTTCATCAGTTGTTAATCCCCTTAAAGAGGTTGAAAGCGCATATGATAATCTTGTTAAACTCGGTGTTGATGTTACATATGCACAAGGCTATAACAAGAGCAAAGATGCAATTGACGCAGCTATGTTTGACGAAGCAACTGCAGCAGCTAAGAATGCCGATGTTGCAATTGTGTTTGCAGGTCTAACAGAAGAGTTTGAGGGCGAAGGCTATGACAGAATGAGCATTGAAATGCCTAACTGCCATAACGCTCTTATTTCAGAAGTTGCAAAAGCTAACCCGAACACAATTGTTGTTCTTGCAGGCGGCAGTGTTATCAGAATGCCGTGGATAGGTGAGGTTAAAGCACTTCTCAATTCAGGACTTGGCGGTCAGGCAGGCGGCATAGCAGTTGCTAATATTCTTACAGGTAAGGTAAATCCAAGCGGTAAAACTTCTGAAACTTATCCGCTCTGCCTTGAAGATAATCCGACTTTCGATAATTATCCCGGCGGTCCTGTTACATCTGAACACAGAGAGTCGGTTTACATCGGTTACAGATATTATGATTCAGCAAAGAAAGATGTTCTGTTCCCGTTCGGCTTCGGCTTGTCATACACAGACTTTGAATACAGCGACTTGAAACTTTCTGCTGACAGTATCAAGGATACAGATACTCTTACAGTATCATTCAAAATCAAAAATGTCGGCGAGGTTGCAGGTGCTGAAGCGGCTCAGATTTATGTTGCGGATAAGGAAAGCACAATCTACAGACCCGAAAAAGAACTTCGTGAATTCACAAAGGTATATCTTGAGCCGGGCGAAGAAAAAGAGATTGAACTTAAACTTTCAAAGCGTGCGTTCGCATTCTTCAATGTTAACACCCATGATTGGTGCGTTGAAAGCGGTGAGTTTGATATCCTTGTCGGCGCATCAAGCCGTGACATTAAGCTGAGTGCAACCGTAACAGTTGAATCAACGGAAAGCTGTGAAATTCCTGATTACAGAAACGTTGCACCGAACTATTACAACAACGTTGCAAATATTACCCGTGATGATTTTGCTGCTGTTTACGGTGAACTTCCGTCACAGGAAAGAGATAAGAATGCAAAAATCGACATCTATTGTTGCCTTGACGATGCAAAAGATACAAAGTGGGGCGGCAGAATTTGCAGACTCATCAACAAGATTTTGGCAGGTATGGGTTCTGCTGAAAACGGCGACGGCAAGATGATTGCTGCAATGGCAACACAAATTCCGATTCGTAACTTCATTGCGATGTCAATGGGTGTGTTCACTCCGAAGATGGCAACAGGCTTGCTCGCGATTCTCAACGATGATGAATCAACTGCATCAGGCATCGGCAAAATCCTTGCAGGAATCCCGCGTGCAATCACAAAACTTCCTGCACTTATGAAATCAATCTAAATCATATATGGCTACGGCTGTGATGATACTGCGTACGTCTATGATGCGTTTGAGGTTTCATACTTAATTTTAATAATGTACCCGCAGAGGTAGTTGGGTTGTTACCTCTGCGGATTTTTTTTATTAGGAACATTTTTTAATGAGAAATTAAGAGTGAGGAGTTAGGAATGAATGTAGCGGGTGGGCAGCTGACTACGTTAGCTTTTCAGCCGCGAAGATAAATAAAATAATTAGTGGATAGCAACAGAAAATTTGCAGTTTCTGTTGCTGTTTTCTTTTGTAAAAGGGCATTTTTTCTCTATACCAAACCATATCCACATACCGATATAGAAACATTTGTTCGATTTTTTTGAAAAATTTCATATCTTCTCTTGACAAAAACTGTTTTCGAGTCTAAAATAAATATTGTAACGAACATTTGTTCACTACATGGAATTTCGCAAATAATGATTTTGATTAATTCGGCAGTGCCACCGATTTACAGCATGCCGTGACAATGTAAGGAGTGTTGATTATGACAGAAAACAGTTTTAAATCATATGATTATGAAATGGCTCAGAAGTCCTTTCGCATTTGGCAGGCAGAGCAGGCAAAGGAAATTGATGATTATCTCATTCGCCAAAGAAAATCAGATTTGAACAAGCTGATCAAACGTGTGATTGAAAATGAACTTGATGAAAAAGACAGAACCCTTGTTAAACTTAATTGGTATGAGGGTATGTCAAAAGAGCAGATTGCTCAATTGCTCGGTGTCAGCCGCTCAAGTGTGTTCAGACGGCTTGAAAAAATCACCGAGGTCATATATGAAAAACTTAAGTATGCTGTTGAATACAGATACGGCTCAAAGGAGTTTTGTTCCTCGCCCGTTCTTGTGAAAAGCTGTGTTGTTTCAATCTCACACGACAGCCTTAGCTCAATCGGCGGCAGACTTAAACAACTTCGCGCATCGCAATATCTTACTGTTAACGATGTTGCTTCATCAACAGGCATAGGTAGCAGACGCATCCGTGAGATCGAGAAAAACGGCAAAAGTATAACCATGATTGAACTGAAAAAACTCGCCGTATTTTATAAGGTGCAGACCGATTACATCCTTTTCGGCTCGCGGCGCGTTCTGAGAGATCCTTTGACAGGTATGCCGATTAATCACAATTGCGAAGAGGAAAGGACTTGATAATATTGCAGACATTGGAAGAACTCAGCAGAGAATACGAACGTTCAATTGATGTTCAGTCACAGGTAATCAAAGGAAACCTTGACAAACTCAAAAAAGCACGCAAAGCGATGAACTTTAAAGAGATCAAACGGCTTAACAGCATTTTGTGCATACTGTATGAAGAAAAAAGTGAACTTGAAGAAAGAGCACATCAGCTGAAAGAATATATAAACTAAATATATAACGGGTTGTTGTATTGAATACGGCAACCCATCTTTTTATGTGAATAAGCAAAGAATATTTATAATCTCTGTGTTGACTCATGCTTGATATAAATGGTATTATATGGATAAATATAAAATATAAGGAGAAAACGTTATGTTCGCAGATTTTAAATCGGATGGTTTCATGTTTGCGATTGCGATTTTCATTGTCATTTTTGTTATCGCTCAATCGCTGTTTTTCATGATTCGCGCCGCCAAAAGAGGAAGGGAACTCGGTATCTCAAAGGAAACTATCAAAAACACTATCACATCAAGTGCTGTTTTTTCAATTGCACCTGCAATCGGTATTGCAGTGACAGTGCTTGCGCTTTCTGTTGCGCTCGGCTATGTTTTGCCGTGGATTCGCCTTTCGGTTATCGGAGCAATCACATATGAAGTTCCAGCGGCTGAAGCGGCAATTGAAGCGGCAGGAATGACAGGCGGTATCGGCAGCGAGATTACCGACCCAAAGGTGTTCGCTGCAATCTCATGGGTAATGACCCTCGGCAGCATACTTCCGCTTATTTTGATTCCGTTTCTTATCAAGAAGATTCAGAAAAGTATTTCCGGCGCAGTCAATAAAAACGGTCGCTGGGCTGACCTCATGTCGGCGGCTGCTTTCATCGGTCTTATCGCCGCTTTCCTTGCAAGAGGTATTGCAGGCATAGGCGCAGGTGAAGTGACTGAGAGCGGCGAAATTATTAATTCGGTTGTTGCCGACGGTGCAGGTGTGCTTTCAATCACCGCCATCATATCATCGGTTGCAATCATGCTTGTGCTGACTCTAGCAAACAAAAAGCTTAAATGGAAGTGGCTTGATGCCCTGGCTATGCCGATAAGTATGGTAGCTGCGATTTTCGTGGTGTTCCTTGTTGCACAGTATGCGCCCGAAATCGCCGCAATAGAGTGGAGGTACTAATAATTAGGAGTGAGGAATGATGCGGGGAAGGTTGTGCTTAACGAAAGTTATAGTCCGCAGAAGCAGCCGGTGCAGCTGATTCTGAGAGAGAAGCCACTGGCATTTCTAATAACTATGCGGCAACTAATTAAAAGAAAATATAATATAAAGAGGTAATGTTATGAAGAATCTTATTATTTATTACTCCCGAAAAGGAGAAAACTATTTTGGCGGTTCAATCCGCAGCATTGAAAAAGGCAACACAGAGATCGTTGCTGAATATATAAAAAATGCCATCGGCGGTGACTTGTTCGAAATCGAAACCGTCAAGGAATATTCAGAAGATTATAATGAATGTACCAAAGAGGCAAAACTAGAGTTAAATGAAAATGCAAGACCGGAACTGAAAAAATATTTGAGTAGCCTTGATGGATATGAAAACATTTTTGTTTGCGGTCCGTGTTGGTGGGGAACATATCCCTGCGCAGTATTTACTCAACTTGAAAGACTTAACTTCAGTGGTAAGAATATTTTCGCTGTTATGACGCATGAGGGAAGCGGACTCGGAAGCTGTGAGCGCGATTTGAAGAAAATCTGCACCGGTGCAGTCATCGGTAAAGGCTTAGCTGTTTGTGGTTCAGATGCTGCAAGATCCGAAAGCAAAGTTTCTTCTTGGGCGAAATCTGTAATATAGCTATGTTTCAGCATATGATATCCCGCCAATACAACAAAAAGGAGAACCTATAATGAAGAAAAAGACATATATGGATTCCGTCCATTTTTACGGAAGAATTTGGTGCATACTTGCGCTGGCAGTTTTCCTCATGATACCAACCGCAATATGCGTACATCTCGGTGTGTGGCCTGACGGAAAAATCGTTTTGAAAGGACTTGGCTCTGTTGCCATTTTGTTCTATCCGTCTGCCGTTCTTGAGGTTATCTCTTACACTCCGTTGCTTGGTGCAGGCGGTACGTACCTTTCATTTATAACAGGCAACATAACGAATCTTAAAATGCCCTGTGCTCTCAATTCAATGGAAAACGCAAAGGTCAGAGCAAACTCCGAAGAAGGTGAGGTTATTTCAACGATATCCATTGCCGCTTCAGCAATTGTAACTACAGTTGTTATTGCAGTTTTCATTTTGATTTTTGCGTTTAATCCGGGATTCAAAACAATGCTCAGTGAGGGTGCGGCATCAATGGCTTTCAGGCAGATAACATACACAATTTTCGGTTCAATTGCGGCAACATATTTTGTTAAGCACTGGAAAATCTCCATCATACCTATTGCCGCGGTTTCAATTCTGCTCATCTTTGCAGGTACGATACAAATCGGTATTCTGATTTTCATCGGTGTTGCCGTGTCACTTCTCAGTACGCATATTCTTTATAAGCTTAAAGTGGTGTGAATGCTTATAAGAAATGAGGAATTAGGAGGGTAAAAGAATTAGGAATTAGGAGTGAGGAATGAGGAGTTAATGTCGCGGATGAATTAGCAACCAATCTTTATCAATCGTCCGCGAATAAACATTAGCATACATCGGTTAGAAAGTTATTATAATAACAAACTATAAAATAGTTACTATTTATCTTTGCGGTTGAAAAGCTGACGTAGGCAGTCGCTTCCCCGCGACCTTCGTTTCTAACTCCTAACTCCTCATTCCTAATTATATACACTCCTCACTCCTAATTCCTAATTATCATTATTATACGTTTCTAACTAAAAAGTAAAAGGAGATACATACCATGCTCATCTTATACATACTCTTAGCCGTGCTTGCAGTATTCATCATTGCTCTTAATGTTAATGCACTCAAATGCAAGCCACAGGAAATCAACAGCAATGTTGTTATCAACAAGCTGAACATTAATACTGATGCGGCAACAGAAAACCTTGCAAAAATGATTCGTTGCAAAACGATATCAGACAAAGACCACTCAAAAGTCGATGAATCTGAATTCGATAAGTTCAAAGACTTGCTTAAACAGCTTTACCCAACTGTACATGAACAAGCCGCACCTGAAAATATTAAAGGCGGTCTGCTCTATCGAATTAAGGGCAAGTCTGACAGTGATCCGTGTGTGCTCATGGCGCATTTTGATGTTGTTCCCGTCAATGAAGAAAACTGGTCTGTTGACCCATTCGGCGGCATTGTCAAGGATGGTTTTCTTTGGGGCAGAGGTACGCTTGACACTAAATGCAGTCTTTTCGGAATCATGGAAAGCGCGGAGAGTTTGCTTAAATCGGGCTTTGTTCCGCAAAATGATATTTATCTTTCTTTCGGATGCAACGAGGAAATTGCCGGAGATTGTGCACCGTCAATTGTTAAGACGTTCAAGGAAAGAGGTATCAAGCCTGCATTTGTGCTTGACGAGGGCGGCACGATTCTCAAAAGTGGATTCTCATTTTTTCCGCACAACATCGCCGCAATCGGAATTTCCGAAAAAGGTCCTATGGATGTTGAACTTACAGTTAAAGGCGAAAGCGGACATGCATCACAGCCGCCGAAACATACAGCTGTGGGCAAACTGGCGCAGGATATATGCAAAATTGAAAATCATCAGTTCCCCATGCAGATGAACCCTGCCGTTAAAGCTATGATAAGCGGTCTTGCTCCCCACTCGCCATACTGGGGTCGGTTGATTTTGGCAAATATGTGGGCATTTTCACCACTTGTTAAGCTGATATGCAAGAAAAACAAAACCACCGCCGCACTTTTCAGAACAAGTATGGCTTTCACTCAAACAAGCGGAAGCAATGGTGCTAATGTACTTCCGCAGGAGGCAAAAGCCGTTGTCAATGTTCGTCTTGCAAACGGATGCAAAAGCACAGATGCGGTTGAATATATGAAAAAGGCCGCAGACGATCCTGACCTCAGCATGAGGATTGTCAACTTCTCAGAAGCGACTCCATGTGCAGATGCAAGCGGCAAATATTGGGACATCATGACAAAAGCAGTCAGTGAAAATTTTGACAACACAATCGTTGCACCGTATCTCATGATGGGCGGAACAGACTCGCGCTTTTTCAATGAGATAACCGACAGTATATATAAGTTTGCTCCGACGCTCAGCGGTGACGGATTGCTTAAAACGATTCACAGCGACGACGAAAGGATTCGCCTTGACAACATTCCGGGACTCATCAATTTTTATGCCTGCCTGATGGAAAACCTGTAAATTAATTCGTAATGCTCAATTCGTAATGCGTAATTGCGGGGGAGATTGTGCCAGATGAAAAATATTGTCCGCAGAAGTAAGATTTAATTAGGAATGAGGAGTGAGGAATTAGGAGTTGTTGTCGCGGGGAAAATAGCAATAATTTTTAATTATTTAGCCGCGAAAAATAATGGGTTACTTCGGTTAGAAAGTTATTATAATAACAATCTATAAAATAGTTACTATCTATCTTTGCGGGAGAAAAGCTAACCTTGGCAGTCCGCGTACCCGCGACCACAGCTGTTCACGCAGTGAATTATTTCGCTTGACGAAGTCAAATTTAGCTGCGAACGCAGTGAGCAATTTAGCTATGCGAAGCATAATTTAGCTTTATAAGCTTTCTTTGCGGTTGAACAACTGACAATTTGCACTGTTTTCCCCGCGACTGTCATTCCTCACTCCTAATTCCTCATTATTTTACTCTCCTCATTCCTAATTATTTCTCCCTTTGCGGACTGAATTTTTATATAAGTACAAATCTCAAACCCAATATTAGCAGTGCGCAAGCACTCTAAT
>JAMPDR010000066.1 GCA_023665555.1 Ruminococcus sp. | reverse complement strand
TGAAGAAGTGCGGTCGCGAATGAGATTGATATAATATGGAGTTTTCATCCGCGGAGAAAAGTAACGATTTAAAACAGTATTAAAATAAAAATCTATAAATTAACAGTTACAGCATTTCGCGGATATTATTTAAAATATGCCTCTGATTTTCCCGCGACCATACTTATTCACTATTCCATATTACTTATTACTTCAATTTGTCCGGCACAAGGACAAGCTAAAAGTGCATCAAGCTAAAATTTGCGGACGATATTCCAAAAATTCAGCACAATTTTCTCCGCATCATAATATAAAATATATTTCTTAAATCGTATCATCTTGTTGCTGAAAACGAATCAAAATGCAAAAATAAAGAAAATTTTCAAAAATTTGCAAAAAAGTCGCATGTTTTGTGCGACTTTTTCGTTTTTTGGCGGATATAGTGAAGGGCTCTTTAAAAAGTCACGATGTGACGACATCGTAAATCCGAGTTTTCGGAGAAAGGAGAAAAATTTTTTGAAAGCACTCACTTCAAAAGAAAAACTGTTTTGTGCATATTTCTGCGTTAACCGTAATGGTAGGGAATCTGCTGCGAAAAGCGGATACAGATTTCCCGAACGCTCAGCGGCACGACTTCTGAAAAGAGAAGAAATCAAAATGCAGATTGCCAAAACCGATGAAGAGAGAAAAAACTGCGGCAATGACATTACTGCAGGCTATTACAGGCTGGCTTTCGGCTGCGTGACAGATGCAGTAAGTCTGCTTTTTGAGGATGAAGTTACTAAACCATTGATTGAACAGATGGACCTGTTTAATATTTCGGAAATTAAACGTCAAAAAAACGGAACAGTTGAAATTAAATTTTTCGATAGACTTAAGGCTCTTGAAAAGCTTGAACAACTCAGTTCGTTTGATGAGTTGAGCAGACCGAGTTCATTATACTCTGCAATTGAAAAGGGCGCTGCTGCTTTGAGGTGTGACGATGAATAACAATGGATTTAGCACTTTTTCGAAAAAACAACTTATTGCATTGACTTGGTGGCATGATGATTCCGCATATTGCGGCTATGACGGAATCATATGCGACGGCGCAGTGAGAAGCGGCAAAACAACGTGCATGTCGATCTCTTTTATTGCATGGGCATTTTATCGCTTTAGCGACGCTGATTTTGCCCTTTGCGGTAAAACAATAACTTCACTTAGAAGAAACATTATTACACCACTGCTTCCGATTCTTGATGAACTTGGCTTTAAATGCAGTGAGAAGCGTTCTCAAAACCTTATTGAGATTTCATTAAACGGAAGAGTTAACCGATTCTATATCTTCGGCGGACGCG
Organism: Ruminococcus sp.; assembly: GCA_023665555.1. Lineage (GTDB taxonomy): Bacteria > Bacillota > Clostridia > Oscillospirales > Acutalibacteraceae > UBA6857. The sequence goes on along the minus strand of JAMPDR010000066.1, from coordinate 14,140 downwards.
ATGAATCTTCGGCCGCTCTGATTCAAGGCATGACACTTACGGGAGTTCTGCTTGATGAGGTTGCACTGATGCCGCGTTCGTTCGTTGAGCAGGCACTTGCAAGATGTTCTCCCGCAAGTGCAAAATACTGGTTCAACTGTAATCCCGAAAATCCACTGCATTGGTTTTTTGAGGAGTGGATAAAAAAGGCTGAAAGTAAAAATTGTCTGTACCTTCATTTTTTGATGAAAGATAATCCTTCGCTTTCACCCAAAGTGCTTAAGCGATATGAATCACTGTACAGCGGAGCATTTTATGAGAGATTTGTTCTTGGCAAATGGGCAGCCACTGACGGCCTTATTTATCCAGAAGCGGCAAAAGGAAAATATACTTTTGAACCGCCTGACACACCTGCCGAGATGTATTGTATTTCATGCGACTATGGAACTGTCAATCCGATGTCGATGGGACTTTGGGCAAAACACGGTTCAACATGGTTTAGAGAACAAGAATATTACTATGCATCGCGTGAGCAGGGCAGTCAAAAAACCGATGAAGAATATTACAGTGCGCTCAGAGAACTTGTAAGTCAGCGGAAAATTGAAGCTGTCATTGTCGATCCGTCTGCGGCAAGTTTTATAGAGTGCATCAGACGTCACGGTGAGTTCAAGGTTATACCTGCGAAAAATGACGTCGTTGACGGTATTCACAGAGTGCATGAAGCACTCAAAGACGGAAAAATCAAAATCAGTCCGAGCTGCAAATCAACACTCAAAGAATTTGCGCTTTATCGTTGGGATAACAATGTTGCAAAAGATACTCCCAAGAAAGAGAACGACCATGCAATGGATGATATTAGGTATTTTGTTGCAACCTATCTTAATGAACGAAGCGACACGTTTTTTGCAGTCGCGGCTCACCGATAAAAAGGAGTGATAATTTGGCAATAAGAAAAAAGAAGAAAGACGAAGTGCAGATGGATACTGCTGCGGTTGTGCAGACGGCAAACAAAACGCACCCGTTCTATCGTTTGGGCGGATATCTGCCCGAAAAAAGCGGCGATATGGAACTTTATCGCGCACTCAGAGAGGCTGTGCCAATCATAGATGCTGCAATTTTCAAGATTATACGTCTGCTCGGTTCATTTGAGATAAAAACAGAAAACAAGCTTGCAACAAAGCAGCTTGCCTCTTTCCTTGAAAATGTTGATGTCGGCGGAACAAGATGCGGTATAGATGCATTCATATCCACATTTTTTGAACAGCTACTCACATACGGAACAGCAGTAGGCGAGATGATTGTGACTGACGGAAAATTCAGTCATCTTTTCAATGCTGACTTAAAAAGCGTTTCGCTGTCACAAGGTGACACACCGCTTGATATCATAGTTTCGGCTGATAACGGTATGGGTGAATTTATACCGGTTAAAAGTCCATCGCTGATACTAAAATGTGTTCACAATCCAGAACCGGGCAAAATTTACGGAACATCAATTCTAAAAGGATTACCGTTTGTGAGCAACATCTTGTTGAAAATTTACAACACCATTGGTATTAACTGGGAAAGAGTTGGCAATGTTCGTTTTGCGGTAACTTATAAGCCCCAGAATGACGCTCTTGATAAGGCATATGCCAAGGACAGAGCAATGCAGGTTGCATCTGAATGGAGCAAGGCAATGAGCGAAAATGGCCCTGTTAAGGACTTCGTTGCGGTCGGTGATGTTGAAATTAAGGCGATTGGCGCTGATAATCAGATCCTTGACAGTGAAATACCTGTTAAGCAGATGCTGGAGCAGATTATAGCAAAACTCGGTATACCTCCGTTTTTGCTCGGTCTAAGCTGGTCATCAACCGAAAGAATGTCATATCAACAGGTTGATATTCTCACAAGTGAGATTGATGCTTACCGTCGAGAACTTACACCTGTTATCAGGCAGATTTGTTCGTTTTGGTTAAAACTCAACGGCTATGATTGCGATTTTGAAATTGAATGGGATGATATAACTCTCCAGGATATTTCAGAACTTGCAAAGAGCGAATACTATGAGGCTCAGACTCAAAAAATCATCAGTGAAATGCAAGAAAAAACTGATTAAAGCAATGTCACACAATTCGATGGAATTTAATGTGCCATGATTTAATCAGATCATTCTAAGGAGGAGATAATGGAAAAGAATAATAATGATATGGAACTAATAAACAAATATTCCCGAAAACAACTTGAAGAACAGCAGGTATATGTTTTCAATATTACCCTTTGTGACAATGAGGTTGATCGAGATTTTGAACGCTTTACAAAGCAGGCACTTGAGCAGCTTCAGCCGATGTTTGAGGGCAAAACAGGGATTTTTGATCACAACATGAAATCATCCGGGCAGTCAGCAAGAGTTTTTAAAACATGGGTGGAAACCGATGATAACCGTAAAAATTCACTTGGAGAAAGTTACACCTGCCTTCGCGCAAAGGCTTATATGATAAGAACTGAGGATAATAAGTCTTTGATTGATGAGATTGAGGGAGGTATAAAAAAGGAGATAAGCGTTGGCTGTTCAATGGGTAGCATTGCATGCTCAATTTGCGGAAAAGATATGAAATCACATGAATGTAATCATATCAAAGGCAGGACCTATGATTCAAAGCTGTGTTTTGGTGTTCTTACTGAACCGCTGGATGCATATGAATGGTCATTTGTTGCCGTTCCGTCGCAAAGAGCGGCAGGAGTTACAAAATCATTTATCAAGGAGGAAAAAATGGAAAACGCAGTTGATATTGTTAAATCAGCAAAAGACGATGCGGTACTTACTGCATCACAGATACAGTCACTTCGGGATTACATTGTATCGCTTGAAGAACTGGCAGAGGATGCAAAAGCGTATAAGCAGCATATGCTTGAAAGCATAAAAAAATATGCACTTATCGTTCTTCCGGAAGTGAATGTCAATGATTTGCTTACAGGATGCAAAGGCATGAGTGTTAATCAGCTTGACACATTCAGAAAAGGACTCAAAGCACAAAGCGAACAATTATTTTCATCGGGTGTTCAGTTAAAACCCGTATCCCAAAATATTAATACACATGATAACAAAGCATTTAAAATTTAAGGAGGAAAAATATAATGGCAATTTTTGAAAATATTAAACTTGAAAAAGGACTTTACACAACAGGTAAGAGTTTCACAAAAACTCTGGAAGAACTTGACCCATCTGAAAACTACATCGGAACAAGTCTTGATGGACTTGATGCATATCAGCGCCAGCTTAAACGTTTTGACATAAAGGTAGGCGGTGCAGGCAGTGACATGATTGAAAAATTCTTTAAGACATCGGATTCAGCGGTTCTTTTCCCTGAATATGTCAGCAGAGCGGTTTATCAGGGTATCAAGGAAAATGATATTCTTCCGAAACTTGTTGCAACAGTGACTGATATCAACGGCATGGACTATCGCACAATCGCATCAATTCCATCTGATACTGACTTGGAGATGCCGATTGTTGCCGAGGGAGAAAGTGTTCCCGAAACAACAGTTAAGGTTCAGGACAACCTTGTTAAGCTTAAAAAGAGGGGCAGAACCCTTGTTGCATCATATGAAGCTATTCGTTTTCAGCGTCTTGACCTTTTCACCGTTACTCTTAAGCAGATTGGTGCATATATTGCAAAAACACAGCTCAAAGATGCAATTAACGTACTCATGAACGGTGATGGCAATGACAATGAAATTTCAAAGTCATATGTTGCCACAGCAGGTCAGCTTAATTATGAAGATCTCATTTCGTTCTGGAACAAGTTTGATCCGTATAATCTTAACACTATTATCGCATCTCCGGACACTGCTGCAAAACTGCTGAGTCTTCCGGAGTTCAGAGATGCAACTGCCGGCATGAATTTCCATGCAACGGGCAAACTTGTAACACCTTTCGGAGCGGAACTTTTCAAAAGCAGTGCAGTGGATGAAAAGACCCTTATCGGTATTGACAGAACTTGTGCGCTTGAACAGGTACAGGCAGGCGGTGTGACAACTGAATTTGATAAGCTTATTGATCGTCAGCTTGAAAGGGCGGTTATTACAACAATTTCCGGTTTTGCCAAGATTTATGCCGATGCATCAAAGGCTCTTTCACTCGGCAGTGCAGGCGGTAATGTATGATTGAAGCAATCGAAGTTTGTGCTATCTTAAAAGAATACACTGACTTTGAAGATATGGGGGCAACAGATTTGTTGCTCCCGTGTCAGCAGGGTCTTGACTGGGTAAGACGTCACTTAAGGGATGATGTGAACGAGAATGATCCGCTCATCATAAAAACTGCGGCTGCTTTGGCAAGATTCAATATCTTTGTTAAGCGCATAGGTGAAACGGAACGATATAAAAGCTATAAAGTCGGTGATATGACGATTCAAAGAAACCTCGAAGAAGAATATAACATTGAAAAGGAAATGCGTCAGCAGGCGCTTATTGAGGCGGCTGAAATTCTCAAAGACGGAGGATTTTATTTTGAGCAGTGTTGAAAAAAGCGTGCAGAAAATCTTTGACAAACACGGTATTGATATGAGTTTCATCTGTGGTATGGAAACAACCGACTTCAAAGCATTTTTGCAACCGCTGAGATACAAAAATAAGATTTACATAGACGGCAATATAACTGAACTGCGATATGAAAACACGCGAAGATTTTTGCTGATATCACCTGTTGATGTTGATATCAGCGGTGCTGACGGACATGAAAGCTATCTCAGTGACGGTATACATGAATACAGTATCAATCACAGCGAATTGGTATGCATGGGAAAGGCACCTGCATATCGCTGGTCAATTATTCATTATGTGGGGTGATGATATGACAGCAAGTGAAATTATAAACGGACTTGTTAACAGTATTAACAATGATTTTGAAGCACTGAATTTTTATGAAGCGTTGACTGCTTTTGACAGAAATGATATTGCGCATCCTTTAACAAAAACATATTTTGTGTTTAAACTTGACAGCAATGATATAAGTTATTATGAGGATGAAACGAAACAAATTTGGCAAAAGACAAAACTTGCAATTTTGGTGCATGTTTATGTATCGTTTAATGACTCAACCATCAAGGCATATGAGGACTGCGAAAAAGTGTTCAGTTATCTGCGAAACAGAGTGAATAAACCGATGTCAGGCTACAATATAGGTGAGGTTACCGTTGACAAGGACTTGAGAGCCTTTAAAATTCCGTGTAAGATTTATTACAATTTTGATGAACTGATTGTGAAAAATCAGTAAGTTGTTTTATATAAAAAATACCGTTGCCGATTGATTCGTTCAGCAACGGTATTTTCATGTTATGCCAATTTTGAAAAGCCGTTTTCAAGGTCTGCTATGATATCATCAATATGCTCTGTTCCTATTGAAAGCCTTATGGTGTTCGGCTTAATACCCTGGTCGGCAAGTTCTTCAGCAGTAAGCTGTGAGTGGGTTGTTGTTGCAGGATGAATAACAAGTGACTTAACGTCTGCGACATTGGCAAGAAGTGAGAATATCTCCAGTCCGTCAATGAATTTGTGCGCCTCTTCCTGACCGCCTTTGATTTCAAATGTAAATATGCTTGCACCGCCGTTCGGGAAATATTTTTTGTAAAGTTCATGATCGGGGTGATTTTCAAGCGATGGATGGTTTACTTTTTCAACAAGCGGATGATTTGAAAGATACTCAACAACTTTCTTGGTGTTTTCGGCATGGCGATCAAGTCTTAATGAAAGAGTTTCAACTCCTTGCAAAAGTAAGAATGCGTTGAACGGAGAAATTGCTGCACCGATGTCACGAAGAAGAATTGCTCTGATATATGTGACAAAAGCGGCAGGACCTGCGGCATCAACAAATGAAACACCGTGGTAACTCGGATTTGCATCTGCAATCGGAGCGTATTTTCCGCTTGCTTTCCAGTCGAACTTACCTGAGTCGACGATTATGCCGCCGAGAGTTGTTCCGTGACCGCCGATGAATTTGGTTGCGGAATGAACAACGATGTCTGCGCCATGCTCAATAGGACGAATGAGGTAGGGTGTGCCGAAAGTGTTGTCGATAACGAGCGGTAAGCCATGCTTGTGTGCGATTTCGGCAATTGCGTCAATGTCGGGAATGTCGCTGTTGGGATTGCCGAGAGTTTCAAGATAAACTGCTTTTGTGTTCGGCTGAATTGCATCCTCAACCTCTTTGAGATTGTGTGCGTCAACAAAGGTGGTTGTAACACCGAACTGGGAAAGAGTGTGTGCCAGAAGGTTATATGAACCGCCGTAGATCGTTTTTTGTGCAACGATGTGGTCGCCTGCCTGTGCGAGAGCCTGAATTGTATATGTAATTGCGGCGGCACCTGAAGCAACTGCCAAAGCGGCAACACCGCCTTCAAGTGCGGCGATTCTTTTTTCGAGTACGTCCTGAGTGGAGTTGGTGAGTCTGCCATAAATGTTTCCGGCATCGGCAAGACCGAATCTTGCGGCCGCATGTTCGCAGTTATGGAAAACATAAGATGTTGTTTGATAAATAGGTACGGCTCTTGAATCTGTTGTGGGGTCTGCTTGTTCCTGGCCTACGTGAAGTTGAAGTGTTTCGAATTTATAATTGTTACTCATGATAGTTATTTCCTTTCAGTTTTGATTTTATTTGAATAATTGATAATTTTAAAATGTTAAGCTGATTTTGCTTTACATTCGACCAAAACGAAAGTTTTCTCTGAGCAGAGTTGTGAATTTAAGTTTCATAATGTGTCCCCCTAATGCCTATCTATCTGATAGGTTAAGTGGATTATATCACTTAATATATATTATGTCAATAGGTTTTGAAAAATATTTGTGATTAATTCGTGAATTAATTATGTATAAAATTTTTATTTGACATTTTTCGATAATAATGATATGCTTATAAAACAGGTTATCCTGTCATAGGGATACGGTGAAACAGAATAGCGGTTATGTTCTCTCTTTTTCTTTAAGAGGGAATATTGTGAAACCCTCTAATACAAATTAGAGGGGAGTGATATGAATGAATAATGTTACATTTGATGAGTTAATAGCTCTCTTGTTACTTATTTCTAACATTGTCAATATTTGTGTGACAATAATTATTGCAAACAAAAAGAAATAACCGCCCTGTCTGGAAAACTGACGGTTATTATCTTTATTAATAAATTCAGTTGAGGACATAACTGCTGTCACAGTTATCCCTATGTTTATATTATATATGAGTAGTATCATTTTGTCAAGACAAGATGATACTTTTTAATTCCCTTTGATTAATTATTGCTCATATTTTTAACTTTATTTTTTTGTAATAAAGCAGGCTGCCGAAACAACCTGCTTTGTGACTCTTATTTAGTTTTTGCTGAAATCTGTGAAGAGTAGTTACCGTAAACATTCTTCTTTGAAACTACCTTGTAAGCAACAACCTTATATTTATAAGTTGTTCTTCTCTTAAGTCCCTTATCAGTGAATGAAACTGTTGAACCGCTCTTGACCGTGCCAACCTTTTTGCCGTTTCTGTAAATGTCGTAACCCGATGCGCCTGCAACCTTTTTCCATGAAAGTGTGATGGAATTCTTTGCGGTTTTTGATGCCTTAAGGCTTGTCGGTGCGGCAACTTTGCTTGTTGTTTTAACAATTGCCGAAGCAGGGGATTCAGCTGTTACAGCTGATGATTTTTTGAGGGCCACAACCTTGATTTGATATGCAGTGTTTGCTTTCAGCTTCGAAATTGTAACATTGGTCTTAGTAGTAGTCACACTTGACCACTTTTTGCCGTCTGAGTAATATACCTTATAGCCGGTTGCACCCGAAACCTTACTCCATGATACTTTTATTGTATCTGATGTTGTTGATGTAATTTTAACACCTGATACTTTTGTTGAAAGAGCGGTTGAGCCTGTGAGGGTTGTTGAATATGCACTGTTATTGCTCTTTGAGTATGCCTTTACTCTGAACTTATATGACGTGTTTGCTTTCAGTTTTGTGATGGTGTAGTTAGTTGCGGTAACATTTTTTGATACCCACTTGCTGCCATTATAATATTCAACAGTATATCCGGTTGCGCCTGCAACCTTTGCCCATGTCAGTTTAACACTGTTATTTGTTGCGGATGCAATCTTAAAGCTGCCGGGTGTTGCAAGGAGAGTTGTTTTCTTAACTGCTGCAGAGTAATCACCATTAGTAGTTGCAGTGCTTACCTTGCCCTTGTTGAAAGATCTTACTCTGAACTGATATGTCTTGTTTGCTGTGAGCTTTGAAACGGTGTAGCTTGTTGCAGTAACGTTTTTGTTGGCAACTACCCATTTACTGCCGTTGTGATATTCAACGATGTAGCCTGTTGCATTTGCTGCTTTGGACCATGTAAGTTTTGCACTGGTTGCAGTGATTGAAGATACCTTAAGACCCGAAACTTTTGCAGGCTTGGTCGGAGTTGTTGTGAATGTAACATTGGCTGAAGATGAACCTGAGCCTCTGATTGCCTTTACGGTTGCAGTGTATTTTGTGTCTGCCTTAAGACCGCTTATAGTGGCTTTGTTTGCAGTTACAGTTTGCTTTGTAATACCACTGCCTGTAATTTCATATTTTGTTGCACCTGCAACTGCTGTCCATGTGAGATTTGCTGATGTTATTGATGGTGAGGCTTTGAGATTAGTAAGCTTTCCGAGGACAATTTTGAATGTTGCGGTTGTTGTGCCCTGATAGCCGCCTATACCGGTAACTTTAACTGTTGCCGTTCCAAGTTCGGTATTATTAGTGTATTCAGCTTTGTAGTCAATTCCGCTTCTGAGTGTTACTCCGTCAACTTTAATTGTAACAGCCGGTTTAAGTGCCTTGCCCGTGTAAACCTGATCTGCAATTTTGTTTACTGTAAGATTTGCTGTAGGTTCTGTTTTGTCAATGAACATTGCAGCGACATAAAGAACCGGCGGGAGAAGATCTGTTTTCTTAGCATTGAGCTGAGTAAGAAGATTTTTAACTGTTGTTTTGAGCGAAGAGTTCTGAATTGCATTGTCAAGCGGCAGTTTGTTATTGTCATTATATTTAACAATAATTTCAGCACCCAGGCAATTTTTCATGAGATTGTAAACTGCATCGTAGATGACTTTAATTGCCTTTTCATTCGCATAATCTTCAAGGAATGTTACAACTGTCAGGTCAACAGCTTTTGCAATGTCAAATTTGAACAGCGCGTTAAGCAGTCCGCCAATGAAATCTTTTGAGGGATGGTCGGCAAACTTAGTTCCTGTCATTTTGAGAATTGTGTCAACTTTCTCGAAGAACGTGTTTTTAGCAGTTACATTGATATTTAACGCTTTTGCAAAGCCTTTATCAATCAGGAATACGTTGAGGAGATTGTTGAGAACGGTCCAGATGTCTGTTCCTGATGCCTCTTTGTAGCTGATGTCAACATATGGCTGAACGAAATATCCGAGCATGTCGCCGAGAATTTGCTCATAGTTTCCGCCTGCTTTAACAGGGATATTCTGTGCCTTTGCAGTGTTGTTCAGCACCATTGTGATAAGTGTTTCGATTGTCATGTTACTGTTGACACCGGTAACATAATCATTGAGTTCGGGGAGAATTCCTGCATCCTTGATCTGAGTGAGAACATAGTTAACAACTCTGACTGCAATGTCAGCATCACTGCCTTTGGTGTCAATGCCGAATTGTTCTGCAAGGAAACGATAAAGAGCGGTAAGATTTGAACCAATCTTATCTGTTCCGCCGCTTACCCATCCGTTAAAACTCGGAACAAAGAAGTTGATGAAATCCTTTAAGATGTTATTGATTTGAGATGAGAATGTTTTTGTTGTGTCAATTTTAACTGTGTCGTTTGTGAACTTTGAACCGTCGAGGTTGAGAAGTTCTTTAATTTTGATAAGAGCCTCGTTATCCTTGGCATCAAAAATATCAATGTTCAATTCATTGATGAGAGGAACAAGATATTTACCATAGCAAACTTTGAATATGCTCAGCAACAAAGAATCAACGTTTGTATTATAGTCCATTGTGAAACCGGGAAGAACACCGTCCTCTTTATTAATAAGACCGAGAACATCCTCATAAATGAAGTTGTCAAGTTTTTTTTCATATGCAGACGTAAATTCTGTGCTGTTTTCATCCTTGTAAATAAGACCTACAATGAGTTTCTTAATAAGACCGTATATACCGTCCTTGCCGAGGAGTTCTTCAAGGTTAACAAAGTTTTTGAGAACGCCGAGTTTGATTGTGCCGTCAACGATCTTACCGATAAGCTTGGAGTTGTCAGCAAGAAGCTGAAGCAGAACTTCAAGGATTTTAATATCATTTGATGAACTTCTCTTCATGTTTTTAACCCAATTTTTAACAGAAATATCTGATAAGTCACCGAGAAGTGCGCCTGTGAAATCGAGTTTAGCTGCCTTGAGAATACCTTCAAAGCTGTCGATTGTTTTGCAAAGACCGTTAATACTTCTAAGATCAACGGAATAGCCCTTTAGAAGACCGCTTGCCTCTCCGAGATCGATATAGATATCAGCCTCTTTGAGTATTTCATCAATTTTGTCAAGAACAATGTCTGCGTTTTTAGTATCTGTGCTTGTTTTTTGTGTGTAGAAGTAGTTCGACTTATATGTTATGCTGTTGTTGTCAGCGGCAAATGCAAAGGCTGCCGTGCTGAAAATCATAACAAAGCACAATATAAGGCTTAATACTTTTTTGAATGTTGTTTTCATGCTTTTATTTCGCCTCCTGAAAAATTTGGACTGAATCTTGTCCACAATCATAATACAATAAAATCGAATCAATAGTCAATGATAAAAAAGAACTTTAGCAAATGGTTAATTAAAATTTATTAATTTGTAACATTGATAACACAATCTTAGCAATGTTCATCTCAATATGAAAAAATGCCTGCCGAGCAGCACCTGAGCAGACATTCATATTTGTTCATTTTTGCAGCAGCCAATCGTAACCTTGACGGCAATCGAGAATATAATCTATGTATACCGTGTCATCCTGTATTTGATAAAGAACTAAATACCACTTTTCAATATGCATTTTGCGATATTTGTTAGATGGTAAAATCTCATCATCAAAGAACGGAAATCGTTGCGGCATAACCTCAAGTGAATGAAATGCATTGAGAATTTGCTTCTTCTTTTCGTGAGCAGCTTCTTTGCTGACGTTAGACAAAAATCTGATGTGTCTGCCAAGCATAAACTTAGCTTCATCCGTTACTTCTATTTTATAAATTCTGTTCTTTTCCATAAAATCATGCTCCGGCAATTACATCATTTAGATAATCTTCCAATTCATCAAGAGTGTAGCCATTATTTCCTGCAATTCTTCTTTCCTCCACTGCGAGCAGTTCTTCACGCAGTTTAAGCATTTTCTCTCTTCTGTTATATGTTTCGATATCCATAACAACCAAATCTCCTTCACCGTTTTTGGTGAGGAAAATAGGCTCAGCGGTTTTTCTACACATATCTGCAATTTCATTATAGTTTTGACGTATCGCGGCTGACGGACGTATAATCATAATAAACACCTCGTAGTAATTTTATAATAATATTTTAACTATATTATATCTATTTTATACTATTAAGTCAAGAATTTATAATGCGGAGTTTAATTTGTGTTTTCCCGCCTGCGGCGGGGAAAATATATCGTAGCGATTTTCTTCTGCGGACTGAATCTTACCCACATCCGCACACTAAATCGCATACTAAAAAGAAAATCACCGCAAGGCATTAAGTAACCTTGCGGTGAAGTGCTGTATTTTAATTGTTATTATTTCTTTCCTTTAACAGCCGGTGCTTTATCAGCCGGAAGTTCTTTCTTGCCTGCAACTGCCTTGATAACAAACAATGTGCCGAGCATGAGAACGATTGAAATCGGAAGAACGATCATCCAGTTTGAAACAAAGCCTGCAATGATGTAGCTGACGGTTGAAACACCTGCTACTGTTAATGCATATGGCAGCTGAGTTGAAACGTGGTTGAGGTGGTCGCACTGTGCGCCTGCCGATGCCATGATGGTTGTGTCTGAAATCGGTGAGCAGTGGTCGCCGCAAACAGCACCTGCCATGCAAGCAGAAATTGCAACAATTGTGATTGGCTGACCTGCTGAGAATACGCTGAGAACGATTGGAATGAGAATACCGAATGTACCCCATGATGTACCTGTTGCGAATGAAAGTCCAACTGCGATAACAAAGATGATTGCAGGAAGGAATGACTGGAATGTGCCTGCTGTTCCTTCGATAAGCTGTGAAATGAAGATTTTAGCACCAAGACTGTCTGTCATAGCCTTAAGTGTCCATGCGCAAGTAAGGATGAGGATTGCGGGAACCATTGCCTTGAAGCCTTCTGGAAGAGATTCCATGATATCTTTGAAAGAAATAACTCTTCTGATGAGGAAGTAAATAACAATGATAAGAATCGCAACACCTGAGCCGTATGCAAGTCCTACTGAAGCATCACTATCTGAAAATGCGGAAACAAAACTTGCACCGTCGAAGAATCCGCCTGAGTAAATCATGCCGATAACGCAGGAGATGATGAGAATAACAATGGGGATAATAAGGTCAATAACTTTGCCTTTTTCGTTGACTGTCATCTCTTCAACAGCCTGCTTTGTGCCGCTTGTGAAGAGGTCGCCTTTTTCAATAGCATTTCTTTCATGCTTTTTCATCGGGCCGTAGTCAAGTTTTGTGACTGAGATGAAGATCATCATGATGATTGTGAGGATAGCGTAGAAGTTATAGGGAATAGCGTTGATGAAAAGGCTGATTCCGTTTTCTGCACCTGCACCTCTTGCGAAGCCTGCAACTGCTGCTGCCCAAGAAGAAATCGGGGCAATGATGCAGATCGGAGCAGCTGTTGCGTCAATGAGATATGCAAGTTTTGCACGTGATACTTTCTTTGAGTCTGTAACAGGGCGCATAACTGAGCCAACAGTAAGGCAGTTGAAATAGTCATCAATGAAAATGAGAACACCGAGAGCCATTGTTGTAAGCTGAGCACCTGTTCTTGATTTGATGTGTTTTGTTGCCCAACGTCCGAATGCGGCTGAACCGCCCGCCTTGTTCATCATTGAAACAAGAGCGCCGAGCAAAACAAGGAAGATAATGATACCCATATTATAGGCATCAGCAAGGCTTCCGACAAAGCCGTCACTCATAACGTGAGTAACTGTACCTCTGAAGTTGCCGCCGGCATAAAGCGCACCGCCGACAATAATACCGATGATGAGTGAAGAATAAACTTCCTTAGTGATAAGGGCAAGCACGATTGCGATAACCGGCGGAAGAAGTGCCCAAATCGAAGCATAGGTCTTGATTGACTCACGGATTTTTGCAATAGCCATTGTTACGTGAGAATCAAATTCAGGGTCAGCTTCAAGGTTGTCTGCATAGCCGTCAACATAAGTCTTAGCTGAATCGCCGTCTGCAAGGTCGTATTCAACAGCATCCGAACCTTCACCGAGAGTGAAAGTTGCCGCAACTTCTTCAACGGGAGCAGTGTCTGTGTCTGCTGTTGCAACGGGTTCACCTGTTTCTGCAAAAACTACAGCCGACATCGGCAGAGCAATTACAAAAACAAGCATTAGCGCAAGAATCCATCTTGCCGCTTTTCTTTTGTTTGTTTTCATCGTTTTTACCTCCGATAAAATAAAAATGAGATTACCGCAGGGCAATCCCATAACATACTTTGTATGTGATAGCTCCCCGCAGTGCGACAGTCGATGAGATATTATCTCACCGCCCGATGAAAGTCCCAACAGAAAGACCGTCACCTCGGCAAAGTTCCCTTTCAAATGCAATCATCGCCGTCTGTGCGGCTCATGCACTCTACTGATTAACCCTGCGCCTCTATCAAAAGTCAACCGAACGCACGATTGACTTAACAGGAAAATCCTGTCGAAACTTATTATATCAAGTATTGCAAAAAGCAGAATTCGATTTTAGCACAAAATGAAATTTTATGAATTATTGACAAATGTTGGATAGACCTTTGGTGCATATGTGACAACTGTATTGACCCGTGGTGCTATTAAAAAGCAAGATGTTTAATAGAAATGGGATTATGAAAAGCAATAATGATATTGATAAAATAAGTGATAGCAAAAGCAAGGAACTTTATTAAAGCATAGTTGTATAACACATTGAAGATTTCTTCTTATGCGATTA
>JAMPDR010000065.1 GCA_023665555.1 Ruminococcus sp. | reverse complement strand
TTAACGCCTTCTGCTTTAAGTGCAACATCTCTTCCGCCCGGAGTGATGATGTTCTTCATGTCACATTCAGCATTGTTGTTGGTGTCTTCAGTACCCATGCTGCCGTTGCCGGTAAATGTATATGTTGTATCTGACGGCTTAACAAGGCCCTGAACAATTTTGTTGATCTGGTCTTTAAGTGCCGGTGCATCTGTAACATTGATTACAGTGTCTGATGTTTTATGAAGCTTAACTGTACCCGGATTGCTCTTCATTCCGTTGATAAGTTCATTGTACTTAGCAACGATATCTTCCTTTGATGAAGGCATACCTGCTGAAGTTGCTGCGCCTGCGTTAGGATCAGCAGACGGTGTTGTGTCAGGAGTTGATGCTGCGCCGTTGTCTGAAGGCTGAGCAACGTCTGATGACGGAGCCGGAGCGGGTGTTGTATCACTCGGAGCCGGAGCAGGTGTTGTGGGCTGAGTTGTTGGTGTGGTTGTCGGTGTTGTGGGCTGAGTCTGGTTTACAATCTGAGTACCTGCGCCATCACCTGAAACTTTAACTGCGATGTTGATTCCTTTTGTTGCACCGATTCCGAAACCACTTAAGAAAACGATAAGGGCTACAAGAACAACAGCAACAACTTTGAGTTCTTTTTTCATGAGTATATACTCCTTTCAAAATGTTTGCGTTCGGATGTCATCTTGACCCAACGCTTTCCGTAATAATGGCTCTTTCGATTTTTTCATCATGAGCCAGTCATTTACCATACAAAAATACAATAAATCTCCTAAAATGTCAAGTGCTTTTTCATGTTTATTTAGTTAAATTTTCACTTTACCGCCAGGTTATTTTTACCTGTTGGGCAATTTACACAACGGCAGCTTTCAATATCTGTGAAAACTGCCAAAAGCTGATATTTTGCACTATTTTTTTGCTGTCCGATCATTGACAGTTTATTAATTCCAATACAGATAATTAGTTGCAAAACATATCTATATATATCGTATTGTGTCGATATGGGACACAAATTGTAAAGTAAATATATCAAATTTTATAAATGTACTTGTTTTTGCGGCTCAAAAATGGTATTATCTAAGATACAAATCAATTATATAAGGAGAAAATGCGTATGTCAAAGAAAAAATCCGCCGAAACAGCGGAGAATCAACATCCGAATAAAATCGGAATCAAAGATGCCAGCGGATATGCTATAGGTGACGCAGGAAACCTGTTCAACCTGACCTATATCTCAAGCTATCTCAAATTGTTCATGACGGACGTCCTCAAAATTTCACCTGCAAGAACAGGTATGATGTTCATCATAACAAGACTTTGGGACTGCATCAACGATCCGATTTGGGGCGCAATGGTCGCAAAAAGAGCACCGGGCAAGGACGGCAAATTCCGTCCGTATCTCAAATGGGTATCAATCCCGCTCGGACTTGCAACGATTCTGTGTTTCCTGCCCTACAACAACTTCACTCAAAATCAAACTTTGCTTCTTGCAATCTGCTATGTTACATACATCTTCTACGGAATGATGTATACCGGAATGAACATTCCGTTCGGCTCGCTTGCATCGGTTATCACTGATGACCCGAAAGGCAGAACCCTGCTTTCAACTTTCCGTTCAATCGGCTCAGGTGTCGGCGGCGGTGTTGTTTCGCTCATTGCTCCGTTAGTTATCTATTCGGCAACAGGTGTCGTTGACCCCGTCACCGGCAAAGACATTAAAGCTGCAGACGGATCAAAGATGTTCATCTTCGGCTTGCTGATGGGTATCTTCTCGATTATCTTCTACCTTTGGAGTTTCAGAACAACCAAGGAAAGAGTTCCGTCAGAGGCTGAGCCCAAAGTTGACTTCAAAAAAACCTATGTCGGACTGCTTAAATCAAGACCGTTTGTTACAGTTGCACTTGCAGGTGTACTCATCAGCGGTCAGCTTCAGTTCAACTCATTCAACAATTATCTTTATAAGAACTATTTCACAAACACAAACCTCGGTATTTTAGGTACGATTTGCAACTATCTTCCGACAGTTGTACTTATCTTCTTCATGCCAAAGCTTGTTGCAAAATTCGGCAAGAAGGAACTTTGCGGCAATGTTTCAATCATTTCTGCAATAGGTGCAGTATTCCTTGCAGTTGTTTGTAACAACCAGAGCATCATCGATAAAATCACCGGTACACCGGGCGGTATCTTCCCATGGCCTATATTCATGATTATTCTTCTTGTAATCGGATTTGGTTATACATTCATCAGCCTTACATGCTGGGCAGTTGTTATGGACGTTATCGACTATCAAGAATACACCACCGGCATCAGAAACGAAAGTGCTGTTTACGCTGTTTATACTTTTGCAAGAAAGCTTGGCCAGACAATCGCAGATGCAAGCGGTTTGTTCCTGCTCCAGTGGGCAAAATATGACAGTGAAACCGCAGGCAATGGTTTCATCACAGAGAATGATACCAGCAAAAAGATCATGCTTATCTGCACCGTTATCCCTGCCGTTGTTTATACCTGTGTGTGGCTGCTCATGAAATTCGGCTATCCGCTTACAAAAGAAAAGCTTGTTCCGATTTATGACTTTGTTCGTGAAAAGCGCGAAGCAGCAGCAAACGAAGCACTCACCTCAAACACATCGGAAGCACCCGAACTTGCATAAGAAAAATCCCAAATGAAGCAAAGTTCCCACTCATGATAATCATGGGTGGGAATTTACGTATTTACATACTTACGTTCGTAACATTTAATGAGGAATGAGGAGTTGCGGTCGCGGAAAAAATAGCAACAATTTTTAATCATTCAACCGCGAAAAATAATTGGTTACTTCAGTTAAAGATTTATTATAATAACAATCTATAAAATAGTTACTATTTATCTTTGCGGCTAAAAAGCTGACGCAGGCAGTCTCTTACACGCGACCACCGCTATTCACGCAGGGAATTATTTAGCTTGACGTAGTCAAATTTAGCTGTGAACGCAGTGAACTATTTAGCTATGCGCAGCATAATTTAGCTGCGAAGCCTCCTTTGCGGCTAAAAAGCCGACAATTTGCACTATCTTTCCCGCATCCTTCGTTCCTCACTCCTAATTCCTCATTGTTTTACATTTCTCATTCCTAATTAAAAAAATCGGCAGTTCAGTTAATGTCTGCCGAATTTTTATTCAATCACTCAACTTTTGAAAAATGCCTCGCAAGCCTTATACGTGCTGTAAACGTCTGCCTTTGCCACGATCTCAAACGGGGCATGCATTGAAAGCACCGGTACACCCAAGTCAACAACATCAATGTTGAGGTTTGCAACGAACATTGCAACGGTTCCTCCGCCGCCCTCGTCAACCTTGCCCATTTCACCGATCTGCCAGCATACACCGGCATTGTCCATAATCGAGCGAACCTTGCCGAGGAATTCAGCGTGAGCGTCAGATGTACCTGACTTACCTCTTGAACCTGTGTATTTGGTCACAACAACACCGTGGTTGAGATATGCCGCATTGTTTTTATCCATAACTGACGGGAAGTTCGGGTCAAAACCTGCGTTAACGTCGGCGGAAAGACATTCAGACTTGCTGATTGCGTGGCGGCCTTTGAGTCCCTCTGCTTCTGCAAGGTCAGCGATGAAATATTTAAGGAATGCCGAATTGAGTCCTGTGTTGCCCATGCTGCCGATTTCTTCTTTGTCGGCAAGAACCATAATTGCTGTGTGTTCGGGAACATCAAGAGAGAACAATGCTTCAAATCCGGGATATGCACAAACTCTGTCATCATGGCCGTAAGCACCGATAAGACTTCTGTCAAAGCCGATATCGCTTACCTTAAATGCAGGAACAAGTTCAAGCTCAGCCGAAACAAAATCACTTTCAACAATTCCGTATTTTTCATTGAGCAATTTAAGAATGTTCAGCTTAACCATCTCACTGCCCTTGTCCGACTTGAACGGTCTGCTGCCAACAAGAATGTTGAGTTCCTCGCCCTTAATGCCCTCACTAAGGGTGCGTTTGCACTGCTCTTTTGCAAGATGCGGCAAAAGGTCGGTAATAACGAACTGCGGCTCCCCCTCTTTTTCACCAAGGCTGACAGTTACAGTACTTCCATCTTTTTTCACAAAAACACCATGAAGTGAAAGCGGAATTGCCGCCCACTGATATTTTCTCAGGCCGCCGTAATAATGCGTTTTGAAATAAGCAAGTTCATTGTCCTCATAAAGCGGTGTCGGCTTAAGGTCAAGTCTTGGTGAGTCAATGTGTGATGCAACAATTTTTGCGCCCTCGCTGACGCCCTTCTGACCGATTACGGCAAGAATAACAGCCTTGTTTCTATTATTGACATATACCTTGTCGCCTGCGCTGTATTTTTTTGTGCAGTCGAATTCAACAAAGCCGTTCTGTTTTGCTTTTTCAATAATATATGCGTTACATTCTCTTTCGGTTTTTGCCGTACCGAGAAACTCCATATAACCTTTGCAGAATTCATCTGCTTTTTCAGTTTCACCCTCAAAAGCACGGTCAAAATGTTCTTTTTTCAAGCAGAGTTTTTCTTGAAGAAGTTCTGCTTCGCTTTTTTCATTGTTCATTTCAATAACCTCCGTTATTTATAATTTATATATAGGATTTACATCTTATACAATTTCTTATATACTGATTTTGCCTGAATAACTTTTTCAACATATTTTTCTGTTGACGGAAATGGTATTTTCTTCAAATGCACACCGTCATCAGAATATTCACTGTTTTTCAGCCACTTTGAAACATTTCCCAGCCCTGCATGATATGCCGCAACTGCCGTTTCTTCGTTGCCGAACTGATCAATCAGCATGCGATAAAGCAGACAACCGTATTTTACCGAAGTTTCGGGATCAAACAGCATATCTTCGTCAAGTGTTTCCTTGGTTTTTGTTTTAAGCCACGTAAATGTGTCGGGCATGATCTGCATCAAACCTTTGGCATTAACCTTTGACACCGCATCTTTATCAAAACTGCTTTCGCACTTGATTACGGCAAAAACAAAAGATTTTTCAAGATTATATTCTGAGGTATACATTTCGACAAATTCATCGTACTTAACCGGATATAATGTTTTCATCACTGAAACATAACCGAAATAACAGGTCATGACAAAAACAATGGCAATTACAAATGCAAGCAATTTCTTCCACAGCTTAGCTTTTTTCTTCATTCTGTCATCACAACCTTTCTGATAATGAGGAATTAGGAGTTAGGAGTGAGGAACTAAGATCGCGGGTTAGTGACTGCCTACGTCCACTTTTCAACCGCGAAGATAGAAACTACTATTTTATAGCTTGTTATTATAATATCTCTCTAACTGTCATATACAATTTATTTACGCGGACGAACGATGAAAAATGTTGCTGATTCATCCGCGACCTTAACTCCTCACTCCTCATTCCTAATTCCTAATTTCCCAATAATCTCATCCTCAAGCACATACGGCGGATAGTTTCTTATTATTATATCTGCGTTTTCAATATAATATTCGTCTTTTTTTTGTGCGTTTATTCGTGTCAGCGCCTGCTCCGATGAAATTCCGTCACGGCGAAGAATCCTTTCAAGCCGTATTTGCTCAGGTGCAGTGACAACAATAATTTTTTCACAAAGAGTCCTTGACGGACTTTCAAGCAAGGCCGCCGCATCAATAACGCAAAATTCAAAGCCGAGTCTTTCCGCCTTTGCAATCTCTTCTTTGAAAATTCGGTCAATTTCAGGGTGCGTTATCGTGTTCAAAGCATTTGTGCTTTGCTCATCTGAAAATGCTCTTGCGGCAAGTTTTTTGCGGTCAAGGATGCCTTCAGTGAGAATATCCTCACCGAAACGCTTTGCCAGAACAGGCAGAATCGGCGAACCTTTTTCAGTTATCTGATGCGCAATTTTGTCGCCGTCAATGATATAAAATCCGTTTTCGGCAAGTATTTTCGCGGCAGTACTTTTACCGGCACCGCTTTTACCTGTAAGTCCGTAAACTTTCATCTTTTCTCCTTAAAGCTCAATAATGTTAAATCCCGCCGCGCGGACAAGTCTGTTGAACACTGCAAGTCCAACACCATCAACTTCGGGATATCTTGCATAAACAGTTTTAAAGTCAAGTTCATCCACTATGTGAAGTGCATCAAAAATTCGATTTGCTTGCGATGAAGAATCATCACTTTTGCCGTATGTAACGGTTTCGAAATCGCCGAGTTTCTCTGCATCATCATCAAAGCAAAGCAGTGCTATATCATTATTGCATCTTTCTTCAACATATGCTTTGTATTTTTCAAAACTGCCTTTCAGAATAACCACATTTGCCTTTGGTGAGTAGTGCTTATATTTCATTCCGGGTGATGCCGCCTGCTGACCGTCAGCAAGTTTGTTGAACACTGCATCATCAATTTCAATTTTACCGAGAACACTTTCAAGCATTTCAGGTGTTACCCCGCCCGGTCTTAGTAATCTCGGAGGATTCACGGCAAGTGATATAACAGTTGACTCAACGCCTACTGAACAATCACCGCCGTCAACAATGACATCAATTCTTCCGCCAAGGTCATGCTCAACATGATTTGCAGTTGTAGGACTTGGTTTTCCCGATGTGTTGGCGGATGGTGCCGCAAGCGGAACTCCGGCTTTATCAATGATTGCACGCGCAATCTCATGACCCGGCATTCTCACCGCCACCGTGTCAAGTCCTCCGCTCACCTGATTGGGTATTATATCAGACTTTCTGAGAATAATTGTCAGCGGTCCGGGCCAGAATGTTTCTGCAAGCCTTCTTGCGTTTTCGGGTATAGACTCAACCAATGGCTGCCATTGTTCAAAATTGCTTATGTGGACAATCAGCGGATTGTCCGACGGTCTGCCCTTGGCCTCATATATTTTGCTTACCGCTTCACCGTCCAGTGCATTTGCCGCAAGGCCGTATACCGTTTCGGTCGGTATAGCTGCAAGCCCGCCGCTTCTGAGTATTTTTCCAACAGTTTCAAGTCTGGCATCGTCGGTTGAAGATATTTCAAAAATTTCCGTTTTCATTTCAGCTGTCATTCTCCTTGACTTTGCAGTTTCTTTGCTGTATCAGCTGTGACAAGTGCGTCGATCACTTCATCAATGTCACCGTTAAGAAACTGCTCCAGCTTATATATTGTCAGTCCTATCCTGTGGTCTGATATTCTTCCCTGCGGATAGTTATACGTTCTTATTCTTTCGCTTCTGTCACCTGTTCCGACCTGTGACTTTCGCTCACCAGCAATTGATGATGCTTGCTTTTCACGTTCATTTTCAAGAATTCGCGAACGAAGCACACGCATTGCCTTTTCACGGTTTTTATGCTGACTTCTTTCATCCTGGCACTCAACAACCGTGCCCGTTGGGATATGGGTAATTCTGATTGCAGATTCGGTTTTGTTGATATGCTGACCGCCTGCACCGCTTGAACGGAATGTATCGATCTGCAAATCGGCAGGATTGATTTCCACATCAACCTCCTGCGCTTCCGGAAGCACAGCAACTGTTGCCGTTGAGGTGTGTATGCGTCCTTGTGACTCTGTTTCGGGCACACGCTGAACACGGTGAACCCCTGATTCAAATTTTAAGCGCGAATATGCGCCCTCGCCCGTAATCATAAAGCTGATTTCCTTGAAGCCGCCAAGTTCGGTTTCATTAACATACATCACTTCGGTTTTCCAGTTTCTGCTTTCAGCATACATGGAATACATCCTGTAAAGAACAGCGGCAAAAAGTGCTGATTCTTCACCGCCTGCACCGCCTCTGATTTCAACAATGATATTTTTATCATCATCAGGATCTTTGGGTAAAAGCAGAATTTTGAGTTCTTCATATAATCTTTGCGTGTTTTCCTTAGAAAGTTCGATTTCCTCCAGCACCATCTCACGCATATCTTTATCAAGACCGCCCTCATCAAGCATTGCCTTGGCTTCTTCAAGGCTCTCACTCGCCTTTTTATATTCACGAAACTTTTCAACCACAGGTTCAAGATTCTTGTGCTCCTTCATCAGTGATTTGTATCTTTCAATATCTGAAACCACTTCGGAATCATAAAGCATTTGGCTTACTTGTTCAAACCTTTTTTCAACCTCCGTAAGCTTATCAATCATTCTGTTCACTCTCCCGATGTCTGTTATATAAACTGAAAACAATGCAATACAAAACCTATGCATCATGCAGAATTTTTTTGATATTTTTTTCTGCCTTACGTCTTGGAACCATAACCTCACGGCCGCATTTTTTGCATCTTATTTTCAAATCCATACCGGTACGCAAAACATCAAACTCATTTGAGCCGCATGGATGATTCTTTTTCATCACAAGTACATCTCCAACATTTATCTGCGGAATCTCCATTGTTATGCCTCCTTTAAAAAATTCAGCTGTGAAACAATTTAGCTTTAATTTTTAGGTTTCACGGACGCACAGCGCCCCCTACAATAAAAATCTATTCTCTGCTTCCTTTGCAGGCTAAATATAAAAGTCTTCCCCGTTACCGCAATTATTCATTGAACTTGTGCCTTCCTCTGCGGATTCAATCTCACCGCAGGCACAAACCACAAACGCATCATAGCCGTACGCAAGTATCACTATTATATCAAACATGAAAGGAAATATCAATCTTTACTATTATCAAAACATCAAAAAACAAGAAAAAGCATATAAATTAAGTAATCGCTTTTTAGGATGATGTATTAGTAATTTCATCTTAAGCATTACTGAGGATATAGATTCTCAAAAATCTTGTATGTTTAATTTAAGTCCTATCAGGACGGAAAGGGTCATATAAAAATGAAAAAGTATTATCCCGAAAACTATCTCATCACAACCGAAGAAAACAAAAACGCTCTCTCGTCAAAAGCTGCTTTAAAAGAAGCATGCTATAACGGAAGAGTACTTGAAGCAAGAGCCATCATCTGCGACAAGGAACACAATCTGCATGTTGACCTCGGCATCATGAAAGGCATCATTCCACGAACAGAGGGTGCAATCGGCATTGACGACGGCACAGTGCGTGACATCGCAATCATTTCACGCGTCAACAAGCCTGTCATGTTCAAAATCACCGATTTTCAAACCGACGATTTCGGTGAAACCTATGCGGTTCTCAGCCGCAAAGCAGTTCAAACCGACTGCATGAACGAATATATCTCTGCGCTTACACCCGGCTGTGTTATTGATGCCGTTGTGACGCATATGGAAAACTTCGGAATCTTTGTTGACATCGGAGCAGGTATTTCCGCTTTGATGCCTATCGACAGCATTTCAGTTTCACGAATACCTCACCCATCTGCACGTTTTACCACCGGACAAAAAATAAAAGCCGTTGTCAAGAGCATTGACGAAAACGGCAGAATAACGCTGAGTTATAAAGAGTTGCTCGGCACTTGGGAACAAAACGCATCTTTGTTCAAAGCAGGCGAAACCGTACCGGGCATTGTTCGCTCGGTTGAAAGATACGGCATTTTTGTTGAACTTAAACCGAACCTTGCAGGCCTTGCCGAATATGTTCCCGGTGTAGTTCCCGGTCAGCATGCAAGTGTATATATTAAGAATCTGATTCCCGAAAGGATGAAAATCAAGCTGATCATCGTTGATTCATTTGACGCTGAATATCCAAACGAGCAGGTCACTTATTACAACGAAACGGACTTCATCGACCGATGGGTATACTCACCGGAGAACTGTGCCAAAACAATTGAAACGGTATTTTCACCGTATGATGTTGCCGAAACGGCAATATGAAAAGAAGAATGTCCAAAATGCGGAGTTTAATTTGTGTTTTTCCCGCAGCGAACATTCTCTGAGAAGAAATGTGTTGACAACTGATTCAAATATGTATATAATAATCATATAACAAGAAAGCCGCTGACGGCAATCAGCAGCTTTCAAGGGAACTGCGATAAGCGGTCGCTCCCGTAATTGTGATGTAAAAAGAAACACCGCAACTTTGAGAGAGTCGGCGGTGTTTCTTAATTATTATGTAGCTTTAAATTAAATCATAAAGATACACTCCCAACATCATAAGATGTTAGAAATTAAGACTTACTGTCCCTGTTATCTTTGTCAGAGAAAATCTCGTGACAAAGTGAAACAACAGCAACAACAAAATTAAGAAGCGCAATGACTTCCAAAAATGTCATGTGCTATCGCCTCCTTTCAGGGAGCGACCGCCTATCCGTATATGCAGTTCCAAAACAGTCCTAAAGACTGTGCTTATAATTATACATGTTATATCATTATTTGTCAAATTAAATATTAGAAATGCGGTAAACCATATGAAAATAATAAAATATTAAAAACTGACAGTCATTTCAATTTTGCTGTCAGTTTTTAATATTTTTATTT
The DNA here is from genome assembly GCA_023665555.1 of Ruminococcus sp. Taxonomy (GTDB): domain Bacteria; phylum Bacillota; class Clostridia; order Oscillospirales; family Acutalibacteraceae; genus UBA6857. The sequence continues at coordinate 5,147 of JAMPDR010000065.1, read as the reverse complement.
ACAACTATCGATTAATGTAACCCATTCTTCAACGCTTGATGGCCAATATACCTCTCCCTCAACGCTTGATGACCATTCTTCCTTACCATCATATATTTTATTCCACACTGATTTCAACAATTCATGATCCATAAATATTGTTGGTTTTAAGGTTTCTTCTTCTTCATAATCATCATCAATAAAAATAATATAATCGCCTTTGGGATCTGAATAAGCAACTTTAAATGTTAATGTATATGCCGAACTCACAACAGGGTCTATAGACATCGCCATGTGGGATTCATCATACACTGTTATTTCACCATTGAGTCCATATACTGATAATTTGGTATAGTCTATATCGAGAGATTCATCAAAATGTACATATCTAAAACTCGTACTATCATTTTCAACTAAGAATACATACGGCCAACCTCCCCAAATAGCACATACAAATCCGTTTGAATCCATCAACGTTGTGAAGTTTTCTGCCGTAAGCGGTTGCTTTGATTTAAAAGCACTGCCGCCATCATTTGAGCAGGAACACAAACTTGCCGCTACAATAACTGCTAATAATAATGCTAAAACTTTTTTCATAATTTACACCTCATATTTTATAGATTCCTTTGATTTCGATTTTTGGTTTGTTTTCTTAATCTCCTTTCGCGTAACATTATAGCCCGAATATGGGCAATTGTCAATAGGCGGACATGATTTTATACTGAATTTTGAAATAGTCAATGAAAGTCGGTGTAAAACATGATCGTATTTAATAAACTTTGGCAAACCATGAAAGAAAAAAATATTTCTCAATATGCCCTCATCAAAACCTATGGTTTCAGCACAGGTCAATTAGACAGACTGAGAAAAAACGGAAATATAAATTCGTATACACTCAATCAATTGTGCGAAATTTTAGATTGCGAGTTATCCGATATCGCAGAATATGTTAAGGACACAAAATAAAACAAAAACATCCCACCGTTCACAACGAACAGTGGGATTGATTCTTTTGAAAAGTTTCGCTTATTCAGCGTCTTCTTCCTCTTCGATTTCGAATTCGATGCTTTCGCCGCAGTTCGGGCAAACTGAAACACCGTCGTCTTCGATGCAGTCAAGAGAAACGCAAACATCCTCGCCGCAGCTTGGGCAAGTGAATTCAACGCAATCGTCTTCACAGCAGCAGTCGCAGTCATCGTCGTCGCAGCAGCAATCACAATCACAGTCGCAATCATCATCGCAGCAGTCATAAACAACTTCTTCAACATCGCCGAGATCCTCGTCGATTTCTTCAATGTAATCGCTGAGGTCTTCAAAATCCTCTTCGATGTCACTGATATCTGAAGCAATGTCGTCAAGTGTGTCAACAATGGCAGCAAAAAGCTTACCTTCCTTTGAATCATTATCAATATCAAGGCCTTCCATAAGACCTCTGAGATATGCTACTTTTTCTGAAACTGACATAGTACAATTTCCTTTCTTAAAATTAATAATAACAACATAACAAATCAAGTTGTTAAGTGACTGTAAATTTAACCGTAGTGTGTTTATCTGTGAGATGTTTTTTCGTCAGATTGTCTGAAAACCGCAGTCAATACTTTGTGTATTGACGAGGATTTTCGGGCAAAAATGGCGGAAAAACAGCCACAGAGAAATGCACTTAAGGTTTAATTTATAGTCACACTTATGCTCGACCCATGTATTCGCCTGTTCTGGTGTCGATCTGGATCATTTCGCCCTCATCAATGAAGAGCGGAACCTTAACTTCTGCACCTGTTTCAAGAGTTGCAGGTTTGGTTGTGTTGGTTGCTGTGTCACCCTTGAAGCCGGGATCGGTCTTTGTAACCTGAAGTTCAACAAAGTTCGGCGGTTCAACACCGAAAACATTGCCCTTGTATGAAAGAATCTTACAAACCATGTTTTCTTTAACGAACTTGAAGTTGTCTGAAAGGTCACTGCTGTTAATCGGGATAAGTTCATAGCTTTCGGGATCCATGAAGTAATAGAGATCGCCGTCATTGTAAGAATATTCCATGTCCTTTCTTTCAACGAAAGCGGTCGGGAACTTATCAGACGGATTGAAAGTACGTTCAACAACTGAGCCGCTGATTACGTTTCTTACTTTTGCACGAACAAAAGCTGCGCCCTTACCGGGTTTAACATGCTGAAATTCAATAATTTGAAGAACGTTACCATCCATTTCGAATGTAACGCCGTTTCTGAAATCGCCTGCTGATACCATTTTAGTTTTTCCTCCGAAATATAAAAGTTTACTTGCCTATTTTATAACAAAATCTCCTTTATTTCAAGTCTTTCTTAAAAAAACATGCATTTCAAAGCAATATTTTAGCTATAAAATGCCTTAAATCTTACGATTTTCTTACTTTTTGGTAATTGTGGTTCAATTTTTCAACTTAATATGCTATACTTTTACCGATAAAAATAAAAGAAAGGATATGTGCAAAAGTCAACACGAATTGCACTGCTGCCCTTTTCGTTTAGTCGAAACCAGGCAGTACAACAAAGGATATGAAAAAAACAATTATATTATTTACAGTCATTTTTATGCTCTTGCTCTGCGGATGCTCAGCTGCTGTTGAACAATCTGATCCGAATATATCAGATAGCATAACTGAATCACCGACTGCCACAGTCACATTTCCGGAGGGATATTCTGCGGTTCAGATTGCAAAAAAACTTGAAGAAAACAATGTTTGCTCTGCCGAGGACTTTATGAACGAAGTTAACAACATCGAGGCAGTCAAAGATGTTTACACATTTGCATCAAAAATTGACAATATCAACGACCGCGCCTTTGCACTTGAGGGATATATTTTTCCCGACACATACGAGTTTTACAGAAACGAAAGCGCAAAATCAGCACTTGGACGTTTTCTCAAAAATACCGACAGAAAATTGTCCGATGAATATTATACCCGAGCTGAAGAACTTGGATATTCCATGGATGAGATCATAACGCTGGCTTCAATCATACAAAAGGAAGCAGGAATAAAAGCTGAAATGTCAAAGGTATCTTCTGTTCTTCACAACAGAATAGTCAGTCCCGATTACGGTAAGCTGCAATGTGACGTTACAATAAATTATGTCAACGATTATATCACCGACTCACCCTATCTTGACAGTGATACCGAAAAATTTGCACCGCTTTATAACACATATAAATGTAAAGGACTTCCGAGCGGTGCAATCTGCAATCCGGGAATCGACGCAATCAAAGCAGCACTTTATCCCGGAGATACCAATTATTTTTACTTCGTGACCGATCCCGAAAAAAATTACTACTATGCAGAAACATATGAACAGCATTTGAAAAACTGCAAAATCTGCGGAATCGGATGATGGTACGAAACGGTTGCGTGTAAGTCTTATACCAACTGATGGTTTCAGTCCGCAAAATTAAACAGTTGCAATTGATGAGAATTTTTCTTTTATTAAGTAAACGCTGAATAAATCGCGGTACGCAGTTCGTTTGCACAAAGTTCCGTCATATCGCATTTAATCATCGTTTATTTAGGAGGTTAATCCATGAAACTTAATGAAATTGTTAATTTACGAGATCCGTTCATTTTACCCGATAACGGAAAATATTATTTATACGGAACAAGAGGATGGGGTGACGGCTTATCAAAACAGCGACCGGGTCTGGGGTTCGATGTTTATATAAGCGATGACCTTGAGAATTGGAGCGAACCTGTTGAAGTTTTCTCCAAAACCGAAGACTTTTGGGGAGAAACAAATTTTTGGGCACCTGAGGTACATCGCTATAAAGATAAATACTATTTGCTTGCAAGCTTTAAATCAGAAAGCAGACACCGCGGAACACAAATTTTTGTTTCGAACAGTCCTACAGGGCGCTTCAAAGCAATCAGCGAAAAGCCTGTAACACCGAGCAATTGGGAGTGCCTTGACGGAACACTGTATATTGACAAAAATAACAAACCTCATATGATTTTTTGCCACGAATGGACGCAGGTAAAAAACGGCGAAATGTGTTCGATTGAGTTATCAGATGATTTAAGTCATCCTATTTCTGAACCAAAACTGCTTTTTAAAGCTGCCGATCCTGATTGGGCGAACAAGATGCAGTCAACTCATGTTACCGATGGTCCGTTTATGTATCGCACCAAAGGCGGCAGACTTCTTATGATTTGGTCAAGTTCAATTAACGGCAATTATTGTGCGGCGGTTTCATTCAGCAGTAACGGCGAAATTAACGGTGAATGGCTGCACGAAAAAGAACTGTTATTTTCAAAAGACGGCGGTCACGGCATGATTTTCAAAGGCTTTAACGGCAAACTCTATTTTGTTTGTCATCAGCCAAATGAGAGGGAAAAAGAAAAACCGGTTCTATTTTGCTTAACCGAATCAAATGATAGAATAAAGTTACTCGGCCATGTTTGTTTCGAGTAAAGAGGTTTAATTTATATTTTCCCCGACTACGGTAGGGAAAACATAGCAAATAAACCCTCGTGTCGGACACTCCGAATAAATTCATCCCATTGAAATTACTGTAACAAACTAAAATGGCTGCAACGTTTAAAACGGCAACCATTTTTTATTTATGGAAACTCTGATCAATTAGAGATTTCTCAAATTACGCTTTCAAACTCTGTTGGTAAAATACTGAAAAGCGGAACATTGAAATCTGCATATTTCGCCATATAATTAAACATCAGCGAATTCAGTTCCTGTTTGCACCCAAGCAGTTTATCATCAAGTTTGAGCATGCAAAGCAATTTACGCAGTGTATCATACTTCAAAAACAGTGAGATAAGACGGTTGAGAGAATCAATTTTCGAGGCCTTTGCAACCATTAAAAGCCTCTGTGCGTGCGAGTGGAATTTTTCCATTTTACTTCACCTTCATTTTTGATATTTTGTACCCGACCCAAGTTGCCAAATGCTGACAAATTAGTTGTTCTTGTTGTTGAGTACAACAGAATAATACAATATATGGTGCAAATATCTTGCTGAAATAAGTCGAATAATAACAAGATATTGTGGATTTTTATGTTTTTGTGATTACATAAGGTTCAGTTTGAAGTAAAAGGTAATATGGAATAGTGAAGAAGTATGGTCGCGGGGAAAACAGCGGTATATTTTAAATTGTATCCGCGAAATACTGTAACTGTTAATTTTTTAGATTTT